>JBKPQU010000278.1:0-3638 GCA_046734255.1 Actinomycetota bacterium | reverse complement strand
CGCCGGCGGTGGCGACGTCACCGTGCACCTGGCCGGCACGCCGGTGGCCCTGCCCGGCCTGCGCGTGGACGTCGGCAACCCGCACGTCGTCCTCGCGCTGCCGGACCGCGCCCAGCTGGCCGCCGCCGACCTCGGCACCCCGCCGGTGGTCGAGCCGGCCCCGCCCGAGGGTGCGAACGTCGAGGTGGTGCACCCCGTCGCGAGCGCGCCGGACAGCGGTCACCTGCTCATGCGTGTGCACGAGCGCGGAGTGGGCGAGACCCGCTCCTGCGGCAGCGGGGCGATCGCCGCCGCCGTCGCGGCCCGGGTGTGGGCGGGCACCGCGGACGTCCCCGACCTGTGGTGGGTCGACGTCCCCGGCGGGCGGCTCCGCGTGCGGCTCCCCTCCGCCGCCTCGTTCGAGGGCGATTGGGCGGAGCTGGCCGGGCCCGCGACGCTGGTGGCCGACGGCGTCGTGCCGGCCGACTGGCTGGCGGACGTGCTGGACGCAGTCCCCGTCCCGGACGCCGTCCCCGCGGGCTGAGCTCCCCCTGGGCTGAAAGTCGAAGCGCAAACCACCCGATAGGCGGAGGCGCCGCGCACCCCGACTGGGGTTCACTTCGTGGTGCCCGGGTGGCCCCGCGAGGGTCTCCCGGGACGGTGGGGCCCAGCGATCCGGGCAGGAGGGGACGCGAACGGCGTCGTGCCGCAGTCGACGTCGTTGGCGGCTACTCCGGGTCGTGGGGCACGCCGTCCGAGCCGAGCGGGCCACCGGGCATCATCTCGACCCTCAGTCCATCAACTCAGTGCCTCCACCGCGCTGGATCCTGATCACGCGGTATCCCTTGGCGCTGCCCGCGCGCTGCACCGAGAAGCCGGCGCCCAGCGCCTGCCCCAACCAGGCCTGCAGGGAGTCCGCCCCCAGTGTGCGCTGGACGACGAGGTGCGCCTCGGCGCCGGAGGTCAGCCTGGGCAGCCAGCGCAGCAGCAGCGCATGCAGGTCCGCCTTGCCCACCCGGATCGGCGGGTTCGACCAGATCGCCGCGAACGAGATCTCCTCGGGCACCTGCTCGGGCAGGCAGGCGCGCACGCCGTGCAGCCCCAGCTCCGCCGCGTTGCCGGCGGTCAGCTCCACCGCCCGCGGGTGGACGTCGACCGCCCAGACCCGCGCCCGCGGCGCGGCCATCGCCATCGACAGCGCCAGCGGCCCCCAGCCGCAGCCGAGGTCGAGCAGGTCACCGGTGACCGGAGGATCGGGCGCCTCGCGGAGCAGCACCCGGGTGCCGAGGTCGAGGCGGCCGGCGCTGAACACCCCGGCGTCCGTGCCCACCTCGACGTCCCGCCCGCGCAGCCTGACCGACAGCCGCCGCGGTCGGTGAGGGGTTGCGGGGTCGGGTCTGAAGTAGTGCGGGGGTGTCCTGGGACCGGATCCGGGATCGTGCTCCATGACGGTGCCGAGGGTATCCCGGGCGGGGAATCTCGTTGGCAGGCGGCCCGTTCCCCATGGGAGTCTGGAGGACGATGAGTACACCGATGAGCGAGGGCGAGGCTCTCGACGGCGAGCAGTTCGACCTGGCCGACCGCCAGGCGCTACGCCGGGTCTCGGGGCTTTCCACCGAACTTCGCGACGTCACGGAGGTCGAGTACCGCCAGGTCAGGCTGGAGCGGGTGGTGCTCGCCGGCCTGTGGGACGGCGGATCCGCCGTCGACGCGGACAACTCCCTGCGGGAGCTCGCGCTGCTCGCCGAGACCGCCGGGTCGCAGGTCCTCGAGGGGTTGATCCAGCGCCGAGACCGGCCGGATCCCGCGACGTTCCTCGGTGCGGGGAAGGCCGCGGAGCTGCGCGGGGTCGTCCAGGCCTGCGGCGCGGACACCGTGATCTGCGACAGCGAGCTCACGCCGTCCCAGCGGCGCGGCCTCGAAGACGTCGTCGGGGTCAAGGTGGTCGACCGGACGGCCCTGATCCTCGACATCTTCGCCCAGCACGCGAAGTCCAAGGAGGGCAAGGCCCAGGTCGAGCTGGCGCAGATGGAGTACCTGCTGCCGCGGCTGCGCGGCTGGGGCGAGTCGATGTCCCGGCAGGCCGGCGGCCGGGTGGCGGTCGGTGCAGGGATCGGGTCGCGCGGCCCCGGCGAGACCAAGATCGAGCTCGACCGGCGCCGCATCCGGCAGCGGATGGCCAAGCTGCGCCGCGAGCTCGCCGCGATGAAGACCGCCCGCACGACCAAGCGCGGCTCGCGGCGGCGCAACGCCGTGCCCGGCGTCGCGATCGTCGGCTACACGAACGCGGGCAAGTCGAGCCTGCTCAACCGGCTGACCGGCGCGGGTGTCCTGGTCGAGGACGCCCTCTTCGCCACCCTCGACCCGACCGTGCGCCGCGCGGTGACCGAGGACGGCCGCGAGTACACGCTCACCGACACGGTCGGATTCGTCCGGCAGCTGCCGCACCAGCTGATCGAGGCGTTCCGGTCGACACTGGAAGAGGTGGCCGACGCCGACCTCGTGCTCCATGTCGTGGACGTCGCCCATCCCGATCCGGAGGGTCAGATCGAGGCGGTGCAGGTCGTGCTCGGCGAGGTCGGGGCCGATCCCGTGCGGCAGATCCTGGTGGTGAACAAGACGGACGCGGCCGACCCCGCGGCGGTCGCCCGGCTGCTCCGTCGCGACCCCGAGGCGCTGGCCGTCTCCGCCCGGACCGGCGCGGGGATCGAGGAGCTCCGCGCCCGGATCGCGGCCGACCTGCCGCGGCCGGACGTCGAGGTCGCCGTCCTGCTGCCGTTCTCGCGGGGAGACCTGGTCAGCCGCATCCACGGCGACGGCGAGGTGCTGAGCGAGGAGCACCTCGGTGGCGGTACCCGGATCCGTGCGCGAGTGTCGCGCGCGCTCGCCTCGGAGCTGGCCGGCTTCGCCGAGCTGGTGCCGCGGCAGGCCTGAGCCCCGACCGGGATCAGCCGGGGACGCCGTCCGGGCTGCCGGCCGGGGGAGTTGGGTCGGTCGGCCGCCGGGTGAGGTCAAGGGTCGCGCTGACCATCGGTGCGCCGCCGTGCCCGCGGACCGCCAGGTCCCTGGCGAGCAGGTCGGCGATGAACAGCCCGCGTCCGCTGTCGGCGAGCAGGTCGTCCGGCAGCACGGGCCGGGGGAGTCCCGGCGTCCCCGGTGCCGTGGCCGGGATGTCGGCGTCCGGCATCCCCTCGGCGAGAACGGGCTCGTCCGCGACATGGTCGAGGATGCTCTCGGGCAGCACCGCTTCGGTGAGCATCGCCTCCGGCGGCACAGTGGCCACCGGGGCACCCGCCCCGGCGTGCACGCGGCTGCGGCGGCGGCGGACCCTGCGGTGCTGCGTCCGTCCGAGGTCCGTGACGCTGAGCACGGGGTGGTCGCCCTCCCAGCACAGGCTCACCCGCGCCTGCTCGCTCGTGTGCGCCACCGCGTTGCTCAGCAGCTCCGCGATCACCAACTCCGCGGAGGCGAAGTCGCTCCCGGCGTCCGCCTGGTGCCGCAGGTAGCTCATGATCTCGTGCCGCAGAGGCGGCACGGCGGCCGTGTCGGCCGAGCGCAGATACCAGCTCATGCCCTGTCCGTCCGCACGACGCTCCCCCGGTGGTCCGACTTCGCTCACCCCGGTGACACCCCCGTGTCGTCGGCTGCCGCACCCGGGA
>JBKPQU010000277.1:0-12191 GCA_046734255.1 Actinomycetota bacterium | reverse complement strand
CGCTCAGCCTCGGCGTCGGCGGCGGCCGTCCCGCTGCTCAGGGCGAGGAGGTAGCACGACCCCTCGACGTGGTCCAGTGCCAGCGCCCGGTCGGCGAACAGCATCGCTGCGTCGGGTGCATCGGCCTCATGAGCTGCTTGCCCGCCCGTCTCGGCCTTCAATTCATAGCCCAGGTAACCCACGTAGCCGAGGTTGAAGTCGAACGGCAGATCCGCCGGGGCCGGGATGGCCCGTCGACGCAGCTGGTCGTCGAGGTAGGCGAAGAAGGGCTGCGCGATCCGTTCCGTTCCACCGTCCGGGCGCGTAATGGACACGACGCCGTCAGTGGTGCTGTAGGTGACGTACTCGGCGAGTGGTCCGGATCCGTTACCCATGAAGGAGAACCGTGAGAATCCTTCGATCACCGAGCTGCTGTCCAACCAGAAGCTGTGCTCGCCACCGGCGAAGAGCTCGCGATACACCGTCTCCGGGTCCGGACGCACCGAGAGCTTGCGAACGTCGACCCGCCATGCGGAGGACTCCGGGGAGCGCCGGGGCGCCGGCATGGGCGCTCGAACCGAGGTGGAGCTGCGATCACGTGAATCCTCCATCGCGCCGCGATGAGGTGAATGCCCGATCACAAGGTCACGAAAGTTCCCCAGCAATTCACGTCCATGCATGCTGAGGATGGACTCCGGGTGGAATTGCACTCCCCAGATCGGATCGCGCCGGTGTCGTACCGCCATGACGACACCGTCGTCGGTCCAGGCGATTCGTTCAAGATCGTCTGGCAATGCCGTCACCGCGAGCGAGTGATAGCGCACGACAGGAAAAGGTGAGGGCAGGCCCACGAAGATGTCCTCACCCGTGTGGTGGACGAGCGAGATGCGCCCATGCATGGGCTCAGGAGCGGGGACGACCGCCCCACCTGCCAGATGACAGATGCCCTGGTGGCCGAGACACACACCAAGGATTGGCAGCCCGCTCTCCCGGATTGCCCGGGCGCTGACGCCGAAGTCGCGCAACCGGTCCGGCCGGCCAGGGCCGGGGGAAATCACGACACCATCGAAGTCCTCGATCGGCACGGTGGACCAATCGACGTCGTTGCGCACGACGACCGGCGGCCGCCCATTCACCTCGCCGAGGAGCTGGTAGAGGTTGTAGGTGAAGGAATCGTAATTATCAATAAGGATCATTCGCATCTTCGGACATCTCCGTCTTCAAGGCCGCTGATGCTTCGCGGATCACGGCATCCTCGACCCGGCAGGTCTCGCCGATGATGAGGTCGTAGAGTTTCGAGAGAAACGACGAATCGATGTCGTGGGCCGCCGCGTACCGCGCGGCGCGTTCGTGCACGATTCCGATCCGGTGTGGCTGCATCATCGGTACGCCGTCACGGTGCTTGACGTGGGCAATCTGCACGCAGCAGTCGATTCGGGCTCTGAGCGTCTCGAGGAGACATTCATCGATGCGGTCGAGGTCACGGCGCAGCGACTCGAGGCTCGGTCCGGGCGCGGTGTGCTGCCCAACGCCACCCATGAAGCGGCCTTCGTCGCTCACGGTCACGGCATCGACAACGGGGCCGCGGACCTTGAGAGACGCCTCGGACACCGGCCACGCCACTTCCCCGGGGCCACGGCGGCGACGGCGTGTCGGGCCGATTCGTCCCCTTTGAGGCGGATCCGGGGCGATCTCGGCAGGTTAGGCTTTCGGGGTGGAATTGCTTGAACGAGAGCATTTCCTGCGGGCTCTGGACGACTACGCGTTGGACGCTGCGGCAGGCCACGGACGTCTTGTGCTCATCGCGGGCGAGGCGGGGGTGGGCAAGACCGCGTTGCTGGAGGCATTCCGTGAGCGGCGTCCGGACCTGCGCTGGTGGTGGTCGGCCTGCGACGGCAGTTTCACGCCGCGCCCCCTGGGGCCGCTGTACGAGATCGCCTTCGACGTCGGGGGGCGGTTGCTCGCGCTGTGCGCGGACGACGCCGACCGGCGGGAACTGTTCGCGGCGTTCCTCGGGGAACTGGATGCTTCGCCGACCACGACCGTGGTGGTGGTCGAGGATCTGCACTGGGGGGACGACGCGACGCTGGACTGGCTGCGGTACCTGTCCCGCCGGATCACCAAGACCCGTGCCCTGGTCGCGGTCAGCTATCGGGACGACGTGTCGCGGGAGGACGACGTCCTGCGATCGGTGATCGGCCAGATGGTCGGGCATGACGGCGCGCGGCGCCTTTCGGTGCCCCCGCTGTCGCGGGAGGGGGTCAGCCGGCTCGTCGGGGAGCGGGGGGACGTCGACCGGCTGTATCGACTCACCGGCGGGGTGCCGTTCTACGTGCGGGAGGCGCTCAGCGTGGCGCCGGGTGAGGTGCCGCGGACGGTCGCGGACGTCGTGGCGGCCCGGACGGCGGGACTCTCGCCGCACGCCCGGCAGTTGCTGGCGGCCGCGGCGGTGCTTGCCGGGACGGTGGACGCAGATCTCCTGGCCGCGGTGGCGGACGTGGATGCCGAGGCCCTGGATGAGTGCCTGAACTCCGGCACGTTGGTCGGCGGGCCGGCGACGTACCGCTTCCGGCATGAGCTGACCCGGCTGGCGGTCGAGCAGGCGATCCCGGCGCACGGCCGGTCCCGGCTGCACGCGGCGGCCCTGGCTGCGCTGCGGACGGCGAGCCCTCGGGACCATGCCCGTCTTGCCCACCATGCCGAGGCCGCGGGCCTCGCGGACGACGCCCTGCGCTACGCGACCCTCGCGGCCGAGGACGCCGTCGCCCTGCGCTCCAACCGGGAGGCGGCCGCGCAGTTCCGCCGCGCGCTGCGCTTCGCCGGCGCCATCGAGCCGGCCGCCCGTGCCGCGCTGCACGAGGGATTGGCCACAGCCTTGGCTTTGACCGACCACTGGGAGGAATCGGCGACGGAGCGGGCGGAGGCGCTGTCGCTGCGCCGCCGGCTCGGCGAGCGGACGAAGATCAGCGAGAACCTGCGGGAGATGGCGCGCTGCCAGTGGCGGTTGTGTCGCGGCGAGGACTACGAAGCAACCGCGCACGAGGCGCTGACCGTCATGGCCGACCAGCCTGCCTCGGAGGAGAAGGCGTGGGCCCACGGGTTCTACGCCGGGTTGATCTGCGAGTCGCATCCCGGACCACGGGCCTTGAGCGCGGCGCAGGAGGGCCTCCGCCAGGCAGAGGCGGCGGGCTGCACGAAGGCCGTCGCGTACAGCCTCAACACCATCGGGATGCTGGAGATCGCAGCGGGGCGCGACGGCCTCGCCGACATCGCACGCTCGCTCGAGCTCGCCCTCGAGCACAACCTCGACGACGAGGCGGGCCGTGGCTACGCCAACCTCTACCAGTCCGCGGTGGATCGTTGTCGATTCGCCGAGTACGCGTGGTGCTTCACCGACGGTATGGCGTTCTCCCACGAGCGCGACACGACGACATACGGCGTCTGCCTGCGCGGCAGCCACGCCACCGCCCTGCTCCGCACCGGCAGACTCGCCGAGACCAACGCTCTCGTCGAGGAGACGCTGCGGGAGACCGTCTCCCCGGTCAACCGGCTGCACCTGCTCATCCCGCTTGCCGCCGCCCGCCTGCTGCAAGGCGATCCCGGCGCGGACGCCGTGCTGGAGCAGGCCTGGCGGCTCGCGGCCAGCGCCGGTGACCGCGGCTGGCTGCTACGGGTGGCCAGCGTGGCGGCCGAGGCCGCATGGCTGGCCGGTGGGGCAGACGCGCTCGACCAGCGGGTCATGGGCGTCGCAGACTCCCAGGGGGACGACGAAGACACGTGGCTGCGCGCGGAGCTGATCGTGTGGTTGGACCGGCTGGATGTCCCCACCCGCCGGCCTGCCCGGCCGCCGGCGCCGTACGCGCTCGAGCTGAACGGCGAGCACGAGGCCGCCGCCCGGTGGTGGCACGAGGCGGGGTGCCCGTTCGAGGAGGCGCTCGCCCTGACTCGCGCCGGACGCCGGGCCGCAGCTCTTGAGCTGGTCACAGCGATCGGGGCCGAGGGTGCCGCGGGCCGGATGCGTCAGATGATGCGCGAGGCGGGCGAGCAGTTCGTCCCGCGCGGAGCCCGCGCCGCCACCCGCGCAAACCCGCACGGGCTCACCCCGCGGGAGGTCGAGGTGCTCGCCCTGCTGCGCGAGGGCCTGTCCAACGCCGCGATCGCCAAGCGGCTGTACATCTCGGAGCGCACCGTCCACCACCATGTGTCGTCCGTCCTGGCCAAGCTCGGAGTGTCGTCCCGCGGCGACGTCCACTCCCTCGCCCAATCTGGGTAGCGCGACCCCCAAACGTGGGCATCGTCGGCCGATGCCCCGGCGATCGGCCCGCTCCTACGGTGACGGTCTCGGCCACGCAATCATGCGCGAATCGGCCGACCCGACCGGAAGGAACCGCTCATGCCGCTGTTCATGGATGTCCACACCGTCGCCGGGGGAGTGTCCGTCGACGACGTCGCCACGGCGCACAAGGCCGACCTCCAGACCCAGAGCCGCTACGACGTGCAGTACCTCCGCTACTGGGTGAACGAGACCGACGGGAAGATCTTCTGCCTCGTCGACGCCCCGGACGCCGACGCCGCGCACAACGTCCACCGCCAGGCTCACGGATTGGTCGCCGACGAGATCTACCCGGTGCAGGAGGGGGCCTGACGATGCGTCGCGGAATGCCGCCCGGAACCGCGGGGACACGGTGAACGGCACGACCATGCTGAAACTGGTCGACCTGGTGGAGAACGGACGCTGAACCGGCGAGCTCGCTCAGCGCAGTCCGGCGGCGCGGGTCAGTGGCTGAAGCTCGTTCCGCTCGCGCTGTCGTGTGACGGTGCCGGCTGCTTCTCCAGCCGCGGGAGCTCGCGCTTGAGGTCGGCGAGGAGGAGGTTGGCCAGGTCGTGGGTGAAGCCCTGGCGGACGACGATGCGCAGCGCGGCGAGGTCGGTGCGGTTCTCGGGGAACGTGTACGCCGGCACCTGCCACCCGCGCTCGCGCAGCGCGCTGGACACGTCGAAGACGGTGTAGTTGTCGACATCGTCCTTGAGGGTGAACGCGAAGACCGGCAGCTGGTCGCCGCGCGTCAGCAGCCGGAAGGGTCCGAGCTCCTCGACGGCCGCGGCCAGCCCGGTCGCCACGTCGCGCGAGTACGCCTGCGCCTGGCGGTAGCCCTCGAAGCCGAGCCGGAGAGCCATGTAGTACTGGGCGACGACCTGGGCGCCGGGTCGCGAGAAGTTCAGGGCGAACGTCGGCATCTCGTCGCCGAGGTAGTTCACCCAGAAGATCAGGTCTTCGGGCAGGGCCGCGGAGTCCCGCCAGATGACCCAGCCCACCCCCGGGTAGACCAGGCCGTACTTGTGGCCCGAGACGTTGATCGAAGCGACCCGCGGCAGCCGGAAATCCCAGACCAGGTCCGTATCGATGAACGGCGCGACGAAGGCCCCGCTGGCGCCGTCGACGTGCACCGGTACGTCGAGCCCGGTCCGCGCCTGCAGGTCATCGAGCGCGGCGCAGATCTCGGCCACCGGCTCGTAGGAGCCGTCGTAGGTGGACCCCAGAACGGCCACGACGCCGATGGTGTTCTCGTCGCACCGAGCGACTGCCTCCTCAGCGGAGAGATTGAGGCGGTCACCCTCCATCGGCACGAGACGCATCTCGACGTCCCAGTAGTTGGCGAACTTCTCCCAGCACACCTGCACGTTGATGCCCATGACCATGTTCGGCCGGTCGGTGGGCTGGCCGGCCGCGCGGCGCCGATGCTGCCAGCTGCGCTTGAGGGCGAGGCCACCCAGCATCGCGGCCTCGCTCGATCCGGTCGTCGAGCACCCGGTCGCCTCTGCCACGTCGGGCGCGTGCCAGAGCCGGCTGAAGATGTTGACGCAGCGCGACTCCAGCTCGGCGGTCTGCGGGTACTCGTCCTTGTCGATCATGTTCTTGGAGAGGCTCTCCGCCATCAGCTTCTCAGCCTGAGGCTCCATCCAGGTGGTGACGAACGTTGCCAGGTTCATCCGTGCGTTGCCGTCGAGCATCAGCTCGTCGTGGACGATCTGGTACGCGACATCGGGCGGAATCGATCCGTCCGGCAAGACGTGCCGGGGAATGCGGTCCGTCTCCTGGGAGAAGATCGGGGCGAGGGAGAGGTCGCTCGTCGACGCGGCGGAGACTTTCGGGTGCTTGAGGGCCACGGGGAGGTCTCCTTTTCCTGGAAGACGGGTCGGGCCGTGCATGGTCCCTCGCAACGTTGTCACGGAGAACCGCCCCGCGTCGACCATGGGTCGATCATGGGGTGGCCTGCTGAGCAGGCCGGGCCAGGCACCTGTGCGGGATAACCTCGGGACGTGGCTGACGCGGCGTCGGGAGACCGCGTCCGCACGGCTGAGGTCGTCGCGGCTCTCTCGCTCGCGACCGACCTCGGGATGGGCTTCCCGCTGGAGCACAGCCTGCGCAGCACGCTGGTGGCCCTGCGGCTGGCCGACCGTTTGGGTGCCGACGACGCGACCCTCGTGCAGACGTACTACGGCTCGCTGCTGGTGCACATCGGTTGCACCGCCGACGCGGAGGTCGCGGCCGCCCTGTTCGAGGAAGGCGCGGCGCTCACCCACTTCATTCCGGTGGCCTTCGGGTCGACGCTGGAGGTGATGGCGGGCGTTGCCCGCGGGCTTGCCGGATCCGGCGGTCCGGCACCGCTGCGCGCAGCCCGCGGGGTGGCCCGGCTCCCCCAGGCCGCGCGGGGGCTGCGGGGCCACCAGGCAGCGATGTGCGAGGTCGGGCGGATGCTGACCGACCGGTTGGGGCTGCCGGACTCGGTGAGCGGCATGTTCGGACACCTCACCGAGCGCTGGGACGGCCGGGGCCAGCCGGAGGGGCTGCGCGGCGAACAGCTCCCGCTGGCGCTCCGGATCGTGCACGTCGCGACCGATGCCGCGATCCAGCGCTTCGCGGGCGGCGACGAACACGCCGTCAGGGTGGTCCGCAGGCGGGCGGGCCACGCGTTCGACCCGGCCGTCGCGGGAATGTTCGCCGACCACGCGGGGGAGCTGCTGGCGGCCGACGACGGAGGGTCGGTGTGGGACGAGGCACTCGCGCGGGAGCCCGCGCCGCACCTGATGCTCACCGGCGAACGGCTCGACGGCGCGCTGGCGGCGATGGGCGAGTTCTCCGACCTGCTCTCGCCCTTCCTCGTCGGCCATGCCGGCGGGGTCGCGGACCTCGCGACCGAAGCTGCACGGCGGCGTGGGCTCACCGACGGTGAGGTGGCCGACGTCCGCCGGGCCGCGTCGGTGCACGACCTGGGCCGGGTGGCGATCGCGGCGCACGTCTGGCAGAAGGCGTCGGCGCTGACACCGGACGAGTGGGAGCGGGTGCGGCTGCACCCCTACTACACCGAGCGGGTGCTGACCCGCTCGCCGTTCCTGTCGGCGGTCGCCGCGACGTCCGTCTGCCATCACGAGCGCTTCGACGGCACCGGGTACCACCGCGGACTGGCCGCGCCCAACCTCTCCGTGCCGGCCCGGCTGGTCGCGGCGGCCGACGCGTACCACGCGATGACCGAGCCGCGGCCGCACCGTCCGGCGCTCGAGGCCCAGGAGGCAGCCGACGTCCTGGCCGCGCAGGCTCGGGCCGGTCGGCTGTGCCCGGACGCCGTCGCCGCGGTGCTCGAGGCGGCCGGCCAACCCGTACCGCCCCCGGTCCGCCCGGCGGGCCTGACCGACCGCGAGGTCGAGGTCGTGGCCATGCTCGCCCGGGGACGGCAGACCAAGCAGATCGCCCGGGCGCTGGGCATCTCCCCGAAGACCGCGGACCGGCACGTCCAGAACGCGTACGCCAAGATGGGCGTCTCGACCCGGGCCGCGGCCGCTCTGTTCGCGATGCGTCACGGGCTCACAACGTGGGGAGAATTCCCGATCGATCGGCCCGACCAGCGTTCCTAGCGTCGAACGCATGATGACGACCACCACTCATGAGCTCGATTCCAGTGCGACGTCCGCCGGCACCTGGCCGCTGCGGATCTCGGGATGGGCTGGCCTGGCCGGCCCGATCCTGTTCACCGTCGTCTTCGGCGCGCAGGACGTCCTGCGCGCCGGGTATGACCCCGTCTCCGAGCCGATCAGCGCGCTGGCAGCCGGCGAGCACGGCTGGGTCCAGCAGCTGAACTTCGTCGCCTTCGGCGTCCTCACGCTGCTGTTCGCGGTCGGGCTGCACGCCGGCATCAGGCCCACCAGGTTCGGGATCGCCGGACCGGGGTTGCTGTTCGTCAGCGGCGTCGGCCTGCTCCTCGCCGCGGCGTTCCCCCTGCGCGAGAACCCGGCCGGTGAGGTCTACGACCCGGGCGGGCACATCGTCGGCGGCTTGCTGTTCTTCCCGGTCACCGCGGTGGCGCTGGTCGTGCTGGCCGGGCGGCTGGCCCGCGACCCGCGCTGGCGCGACCTCACCGGGTACGTGCGCGTCACCGGGATCCTGTCCGTGGTCGGGGTTGCTGTGATCATCACCCTGGTGCTTCCGGACGGCGGCGCACTGCACGACTGGGCCGGTCTGACCCAGCGCCTGCTCCTGCTCACGCTGTTCTTCCCCTGCCGGGTCGCTCTTGGCGCCCGTCTGCTGCGGGTCGCCCGTTCTTCCTGACTCCCTGCCGGACTCCCGCCACCTGCAACCCCACGCAACCCTGTCCGGACCCTCGCGGCCTGGAGTGTGCTGGCAGGCATGAAGGCAGCACGCTTCCACGGTCGCGGGGATATCCGGGTCGACGACGTCGACGAACCGGCCACTCGGCCCGGAACGGTCAAGGTCGAGGTCGAGTGGTGCGGTATCTGCGGCACTGACCTGCACGAATACCTTGAAGGCCCGATCTTCGCGCCGCCCGCCGGCTCTCCGCACCCGCTCACCGGCGAGACCGTGCCGATCACCCTCGGCCACGAGTTCGCCGGTGTCGTCGCGGAGTTCGGCGCAGGCGTCACCGACCTGGCGGTGGGGGATCGGGTCGTCGTCGAGCCCTACATCGTGTGCGGGCGCTGCGACGCCTGCCGTCAGGGGCGCTACAACGTCTGCAACTCCCTCGGATTCGTGGGGCTGTCCGGCCAGGGGGGCGGCTTCTCCCAGTACGTCGTCGCCGAGCGTCGCTGGATACACCCGATCGGTGACCTCGGCACCGATGTCGGAGCCCTCGTGGAGCCGCTGGCCGTGGCCTACCACGCCGTCCGGCTCTCCGGGGCGAAGCCCGGGCAGACGGGGCTGGTCTTCGGCGCGGGCCCGATCGGGCTCGTCACCACCGCCGCGCTCCGTGCCGCGGGGGTGGAGGAGATCATCGTCGTCGAGCCCGCGGACGTGCGGAAGGCGAAGGCTCCGCTGGCCGGCGCGGACCACGTGGTCGACCCCGGTCAGGGTGAGGTCGTGCCCGCCGTGATGGAGCTGACCGGCGGACGCGGCGCCGACGTGTCGTTCGAGTGCGCGGGCATCGATGCGGTGCTGAAGGCAGCCATCCAGTCGACCCGGGTCGGCGGCACCTGCGTGAACGTGGCCATCTGGGGTCACGAGGCCTCGGTCGCGATGAACGACCTGGTGTTTCGCGAGGTCAACGTGCTCGGCTCGCTGGCCTACGCCGGCGACCATCCGGCGACGATCAAGATGATCGCCGACGGGAAGGTCGACCCCTTCCAGTTCATCACCGGCCGCATCGACGTCGACGACATCGTCGCCGACGGCTTCGAGGAGCTGGTGAACAACAAGGAGGAGAACGTCAAGATCCTCGTGCGGCCCTAGGCTCGGGGGAGCATGACGCCACCGCTGCTCCACTCCGGGCGGTGCTCGACGGACGACCGGGGCATGGGGTTGTCTGGATCGGGACGGTCGGGACGGTCTGCACGAAGGGAACGTCGATGGGCTTACGGGATCGGATGCGCGGGCGGGACGAGCCCGTCCGCAGGTACCAGATGCGGGAGAAGCTGCTCAGTATCGGTGACGACTACTGGATCGAGGACGAGTCGGGCCAGCGCGCTTACAAGGTGGACGGCAAGGCCTTCCGGATGCGCAAGACGTTCGTGCTCGAGGACGCGTCCGGCCAGGAGGTCGCCAAGATCCAGGAACGCGTGATGAGTATCCGGGACAAGATGAACATCGACTGGGACGGTCACGACGTCACGGTGCACAAGGCCCTGATCGGCATCCGCGACCGGTACGCGATCGACGTCGAGGACGGTCCCGAGCTGAAGGCCCGCGGCAACTTCGTCGACCACGAGTACGAGATCGAGCGCGACGGCGACACGGTCGCGACCGTGTCAAAGCGCTGGTTCCGGGTCCGGGAGACCTACGGCGTGGAGATCGCCGCGGACCAGCCGGACGAGCTGATGCTGGCGATCACGGTCTGCATCGACGCCATGGCACGTGGCTGAGGCGCCGGAGGGCATCGCCGAGTACGAGGCCGCGCTCCCGCGGATCCCGGCGTCCGCCGGCGCGCTGATCTGGGACCGCAAGGGCCGGCTGCTGATCCTGAACCCCACGTACAAGGGGGGTTGGACGATCCCCGGTGGCGTGGTCGAGGCGGACGGCGAGACGCCGTGGGAGGCCTGCCGGCGGGAGACGCGCGAGGAATGCGGCCTCGACCTTCGACGGGGGCGGCTGGTGTGCGTGGACTTCCTGCGCCCGCGTCCGGACCGGCCAGGCGGTATGCGCTTCCTCTTCGGCTGCGGGACGTTCGACGGCGGAGCGCTCGACGGCATCGTCCTGCAGGAGGAGGAGATCTCCGAGTACCGCCTGGCAGAGGTCGACCAGGCGCTCCGACTGCTGAGCGGGCCGGTCCGGCGCCGGGTCAAGGCGGCGGTCAGGCACCCGCGCCGGCTGAGCTACCTCGAGGACGGCCGACCCGTCAGGTGACGTGAGCCGGTTCCTTGATCGGCTGCGGAGTTACCATGCGACGTGACCAGTGGGGGTGGACCGGAGCGCGCGCAGGTACGCCTGGCCGAGCTCGTGGCCGCACTCTCGCTGGGGGTCGACCTGGGTTTCGGCCAGCCGATGGAGCACGTCCTGCGCCAGTGCCTGATCGCGCTGCGCCTGGCCGAGCGGATCGGACTCGACGACGATCAGCGCTCGGTCGTGTACTACACGGCGCTGCTGGTGAACGTCGGATGCCATTCCGACGCGCACGAGCAGGCCAAGTGGTTCGGGGACGACATCGCGATGAAGTCGAGCAAGTACGACCACGAGTTCAGGAGCGTCCGCGGCGCCGCGGCGGCCCTGCGCCTGCTGGGGTCCGGGAGCCCGCCGTTGCATCGCTTCCGGGTCGGGCTGGAGTTCGCCCTGTCGGGGCGCCGCGATCTGGACGGGATGATCGCCCGGCACGCGGCGATGGCCCGCACGCTGGCCGAGCAGCTCGGGCTGCCGGACGCGGTCCAGCGCGCGGTGGGGTCGGCGTACGAGCAGTGGGACGGTCGCGGGTGGCCCGGTGAGATCAAGGGGGACGCCGTGCCGATCGCGGCCCGGCTGTCCCAGGTGGCGGAGTTCGTCGAGGTCGCCCACCGCCTCGGTGGCATCACGGCGGCGACCGAGCTGGCCCGGAAGAGGGCAGGCACGCAGTTCGACCCGGACGTGTCGGCAGTGCTGTGCTCCGGCGCCGAGGAGATCCTCCGCGGTCTCGACTCGGCCCACACCTGGGACGCGGTGATCGGTGCGGAACCGGCGCTCGGCCTACGGATGTCGCCTGAGCACTTCGACGCGGCGCTGCTGGCGGTCGCGAACTTCACCGACCTCAAGTCGCCGTACACGCTCGGCCACGCCCGAGCGGTCTCGGGGCTCATGGCGGATGCCGGCGCCCGGCTCGGCCTCGCGTCCGACCAGCTGGTCGCCCTGCGGCGGGTCGGCCTGGTCCATGGCCTGGGCCGGTTGGGCATCTCGAACGCCATCCTGGACAAGCCGGGACCGCTGGGCACCGGTGAGTGGGAGCGCGTGCG
This sequence comes from Actinomycetota bacterium, assembly GCA_046734255.1. Classification (GTDB taxonomy): domain Bacteria; phylum Actinomycetota; class Actinomycetes; order Actinomycetales; family Kineosporiaceae; genus JBKPQU01. Next base: position 290 of record JBKPQU010000277.1, on the reverse strand, counting down.
CCTGCAGCCCTACCTGACCGAACGGATGCTGCGCCAGTCCCCGTCACTTGCGCCGCTCGGGGCCGTCGCCGTGCAGCTGCGCGAGCGGCTCGACGGGTCGGGTTACCCGCACGGCCTGGCCGGCGGAGCGATCTCCCGACCGGCGCGCGTCCTCGGGGCGGCGGAGGCGTACCAGTCCATGTGCGAACCCCGCCCGCACCGGGCGGCGCTCCCCGCCGCCGACGCCGCCGCGCAGCTGCGCGCCGAGGTCAGGGCCGGCCGCCTGGACGGCGACGCGGTCGAAGCGGTGC
>JBKPQU010000276.1:0-9322 GCA_046734255.1 Actinomycetota bacterium | reverse complement strand
GCGCTGCCCGGTATGCCGTCGCGCGCGGCAGCCTGGACCTGGGAGAGCGCGAGGCGCGCGTAGCGCCGTCGACCCGCGTGGCCTACGTGCCGACGGCGGCCCTCCTCGTCCGGCGCGACGCGCTCGCCAGCGTCGCGCGCGGGGCCGAGATCTTCGACCCGGCGTTGCGCTACGGCGAGGACGTCGACCTCATCTGGCGCATGCACGAGGCGGGCTGGCGGATCCGGTACGAACCGCGCGTCCGGGTCGGTCACGAGGGGCCGGGCAACTGGGCCGGCATCGTCTCCCGCCGGTTCCGGTACGGGACGTCGGCCGCACCGCTCGCGCTCCGACACCCGGGGCATCTGGCACCGCTGGTGCTGCAGCCGTGGCCGTCGATCGCGGTCGCGGGGCTGCTCGCACGCCGACCATTGGTCGCCGCCGCCGGCGTCGCCGGGGGAGCGCTGACCTTGCTGCGCACCCTTCGCAGCGCTGACGTGCCGTCGGGAGGGACGCTGAAGGCCACGCTGACCGCCGTGCGGCAGACCTGGCTGGGCACCGGGCGGTACGCCACCCAGTTCGGAGGTCCGGCCCTCGTCGCGGCGCTGCTCGCGCCGGGCGGCACGGCCTCCCGGCGCTGGGGACGGCGCGCCGCGGTGGCGTCGCTGCTGGTCGGGCCGGGCCTGGCGGCCTGGAACCAGCGGCGGCACGAGCTGGACCCGGCGCGCTTCGTGCTCGGGCACGTCGCGGACGACGTCGCCTACGGCGCCGGTGTGTGGGCCGGCTGCGCCCGGGAGCGAACCCTGGCTCCGGTTCGGCCGAGAATTAGCTGGCGGCCGCTGCGCGTCGTCGGAGCCGTCGCGCCTGTCAGAAGGGGCCCGGGCCATGGCCGACGAGTGGATTGAGACCGTGGCCGAGGCCCAGAGACGCGCACGCAAGCGGCTGCCGAGATCGGTCTACGGTGCGCTGCTGGCCGGGGCCGAGCGCGGGCAGACGTACCGGGCCAACATGGACGCCTTCACCCAGCTCGGTTTCGCCCCGCACGTGGCCGGGCTGCCGGCGCAGAGAGACCTGTCCACGACCGTTCTCGGTCAGCCCGTGTCGATGCCTGTGATCATCTCGCCGACCGGTGTGCAGGCCGTGCATCCGGAGGGCGAACTCGCGGTGGCCAGGGCCGCGGCGGCCCGCGGCACGGTGATGGGCCTGAGTTCGTTCGCGAGCAAGCCGGTCGAGGCGGTGGTGGCCGCCAACCCGCAGACGTTCTTCCAGATCTACTGGTCCGGCAGCCGGGACCAGATCCTTGCCCGGCTCGAGCGGGCGCGGGCAGCCGGCGCCGTCGCGCTGATCCTGACTCTCGACTGGACGTTCTCGCATGCTCGCGACTGGGGCAGCCCTTCGATCCCGGAGCGGATCGACCTGCGAACGATGCTCAAGCACGCGCCGGAGGCGCTGGTCCGGCCGCGCTGGCTGGCCGCCTACGCCAGAACCGGCAAGCCGCCCGAGCTGACCGTGCCGAACATGGCACTGCCGGGCTCACCTGCGCCCGGGTTCTTCGGCGCCTACGGCGAGTGGATGACGACTCCGCCGCCCGACTGGGCCGACGTGCGATGGCTGTGCGAGCAGTGGAACGGCAAGCTCATGCTGAAGGGCGTCATCCGGGTGGACGACGCCCGGCGCGCTGTCGACGCGGGCGTGAGTGCCGTGTCGGTGTCGAACCACGGCGGCAACAACCTCGATGGGACACCGGCGACGATCCGGGCACTTCCCGCCGTCGCCTCTGCCGTCGGCGACCAGATCGAGGTTCTGCTGGACGGTGGAGTGCGCCGCGGCAGCGACGTGGTCAAGGCGCTGGCACTCGGCGCACGCGCGGTCATGATCGGCCGGGCATACCTCTGGGGGCTCGCGGCCAACGGGCAGGCCGGCGTCGAGAACGTGCTCGACATCCTGCGGAACGGCATCGATTCGGCGTTGCTCGGCCTGGGCAGGGGGTCGGTGCATGAGCTCTGCGGTCAGGACCTGGTCATCCCGCCCGGCTTCGAGGTCGCCCTGGGCGCCGAGTACTGAGGCCACAGGGCGCCGGGACGGAGGAGACCGCCGTGTCGAGCCACGGTTCGAACGAGGGGTACGTGCCGTTCCGGGGATACCGCACCTGGTACCGGGTCACGGGCGACCTCTCTGCCGCGGGATCGAAGGTGCCGCTGCTGGTCCTTCACGGCGGTCCGGGATTTCCCCACGACTATCTCCTCGATCTGGCCCGGTTGAGCGATGGCGGTCGTCCCGTCGTGTTCTACGACCAGCTCGGATGCGGGCGGTCCGATCGTCCTGAGGACCCGACCCTGTGGGTGATGGAGACATTCGCCGCCGAGGTTGGGGCGATCCGGACGGCACTCCGCCTGCAGCGGGTTCACCTGCTCGGCCACTCCTGGGGCGGCTGGCTGGCTCTGGAGTACGCGCTGGGGAAGCCGGCCGGGCTGGCCAGCCTGATCCTCGCGAGCACCTGCGCCAGCATCCCGGAGTTCGCGGCCGAGACCCGGCGGTTGAAGGAGACGTTGCCGCGCGAGACGCAGGACATCATCGACCGGCACGAGGCCCACGGCACCACTGGCGACCCTGAATATCTGGAGGCCGCGCATGCCTACCACCGGCAGTGGGTGTGCCGGCTGGACCCCTACCCGGCGCACGTCCGGCAGTCCTTCGCCGCGTTCGGTGCGGAGGTGTACGAGGTGATGCAAGGGCCGGAATGGAACGTGACCGGCAACCTCAAGCAGTGGGACGTCACCGCGCGCCTGGGCGAGATCGAGCTGCCCGTGCTGATCACCTCGGGCAGGTACGACGAGATGACCCCGGCGCTGGTGGAGCCTCTCGCGGCTGGAATCAAGGGGGCCGAGGGCGTCGTCTTCGCCGGCAGCGCTCACCTGGCGATGGCGGAGGAGCCGGACCGCTACTGCGACGTCCTCGGCGGCTTCCTCGACCGGGTGGATGCAGGCGGGCCTCCCTAGCCCCGGCCCGCGCCGATCGGGTCAGGGGGCACGATCGCGTCGGCGCCTGACTACAGTTCGCGCATGAGGGCCGCCGTCCACACGAGATACGGCCCGCCGGACCTGGTTCAGGTCCGTGAGGTCGGGAACCCCGTCCCCGGGGACGACGAGGTGCTCGTGCGCGTCCGCGCGACGACCGTGAACCGGACCGACTGTGCGGTGAGGGCTGCCGACCCGTTCATCTGGAGGTTCATCAACGGGCTTGTCCGACCGCGGGTGACGGTGCTGGGCAACGAGTTCGCCGGAGACATCGTCGCGGTCGGGGCGCGCGTGACGTCCTGGCGGGTCGGTGACCGGGTCTTCGGCTTCACGGGACTGCGGTTCGGCGGGCATGCGGAGTACCTCACCGCCTCGGAGCGGGCATCGATCGCGACCATCCCGGAAGGTGTGACGTACGAGCAGGCGGCGGCGAGCTCAGAGGGGGCGCACTACGCCCGTTGCACCATCGACCGCGCCAAGGTCCGCGGCGGCCAGGACGTCCTTGTCTACGGCGCCACCGGTGGCATCGGGTCGGCCGCCGTGCAGCTGCTCAAGGCCCGGGACGTTCGGGTCACGGCGGTCTGTCCCACGCCGCACGTCGACCTCGTGAAGGGACTCGGTGCGGACAGGGTGGTCGACTACCTCACGGAGGACTTCACGCGGGACGACCAGCGGTACGAGATGGTGTTCGACGCGGTGGGCAAGAGCTCGTTCGGCGCTTGCAAGCGCCTGCTAAAACCGCGAGGCGTCTACCTCTCCAGCGAGCTCGGTCCCTTCAACCAGAACCTCGCCCTCGCCCTGGTCGCCCCGCTCGTACCCGGCAGGCGAACCCTGTTCGCGTTTCCCCGAGACGAGCAGTCGACGGTGAGGTACATGAGGGAACTCATCGCCGCCGGATCCTTCCGGCCGGTGATCGACCGGACGTATCCGTTGGAGGACATCGTCGACGCCTATCGGTACGTCGAGTCGGGGCAGAAGGTCGGCAATGTCGTGATCGTCGTCGACTCCTCGACGGAGGGCTTTGCGCAGAGTTGAGGTCGTGACGACGTGCCCATGATGTCCGGACGGGCACCGTGGTTGCTCCGGCGCTGTGACCGAGCGCCGTAACAGCGTTCTCGGGGCGCGGCGAGAGGAACTCCAGATGGCTCTGCATCCAAGTCCCGCCGTCCTCGCAGGTCTCGCGGTCGGCACCCTGCTCGCCGGCATGGCCTACGGGGCGCTGTCCGGCAGTGCACCCCTGCCGGTGCGTGTGGAACTGCGCTCGAACCAGTCGGGTCCGGTGACGCAGCCCGAAACGCAGGAACCCGGCGCTCAGGGTTCCTCAGACGATGCCGGTGGCCAGGCGGTCACCGGCGATCCGGACGCGGATGCGGTCGCTGCGTCCGACCCGGCGCAGGACGACGCGTCCTCCACGGCGTCGTTCCCGGTTCCTCTGCCCGCTCCCGCCCTGGACGACGCTGATGACGAGGGTGATGACGAGGTGGGCGAGGACGCCGGTGACGACGCCGGCGATGACGTCAGCGATGACCGGAGCGACCACGCCGGCGACGACGCCGACGACGTGAGCGATGACGCGGGCGACGACGACGGGGATGGCAGCGCCGGCAGTCACGACTGACCCGTCGGGTGCCTGACTCGAGCTCCTCTGGGCCGCCGCGGCCCGAGCGGCGCCCCGCGCTGATCATGGGCAGGAGGGTGGTTTTGGAGACTCGAACCACCGTTTCGCCCATGATCAGCGCGAGGGACGGCGGACCGGCCCGCTGCCGCCACCTGATGGAACAGGTCTTGAGCACCCTGCCGATCCCACCTAGAGTCAACGCCTCACGCGGCCGTCGGGACGGTCTGAGGAGGCCAGGATGAACGGCTTCGGTGGATCGGTGCGCAGGCTCCCCTCTCGGATTCTCTTGATCGTCGTCGCGCTCCTGCTGCTGGCGCCGGCGATGCTGATGCCCGCGAGAGCGGAGGCGAAGACCACTCGGCCGGGCCCGACGCCGATCGTCCTGTTTCCCGCATGGCACTTCACCAGGCTCACCTTCACCGTCAAGCACCAGACCACCGACCCGAACTGTCCCGGGTCGGGCACGTTCGAGGACCTCGTCTTCGGGGACCCGGGCTCGGCCTTCTCGCAGGTCTGCCGCGACGAGCTCAGCACGCTGCGCTACGACCGCCACTCCCACAAGCCGATCCGCCTGCGGTTCCACGAGCAGCGCGGGGTCACCGTGTCCATCCCCGACTTCGGCACGGTGGCCAGCGCGCCGTTCTACGAGCCGATGTACGAGGCGCTCGAGGCCGCCGGTTACACACGCGACAGGAACATCCGGGTGGCCGGCTACGACGCTCGACTGACGCCCGACATGGACGGCTTCCTGCAGAGGAGCAAGCACCTCATCGAGCAGACGTACCGAGACAACGGCCGGCGGCCGGTGCACCTCGTCGGCCATTCGAACGGGCCGATCTACATCCAGTACCTGCTCACCCACACGAGCCAGGCGTGGAAGGATACATACATCCACGGCTTCACACCGCTGGCCGGGAACTTCCCGGGCCAGGGGCTCGGCTATGCCCTGATGTTCGTGGGTGTCAACATTCCCGATCTGAGCTTCCCGGCGACGCCCGAGAACGCCGTGAGCAGTGCTCGGATGTTCCTCTCTCACCCGTCGACGTTCATCACCGCGTCGGACCCCCGGATCTTCCACGACGATGAGATCGTCATTCGGGACCAGTCGACCGGCACGTCCTATACTCCCGAGGACTACCCGCAGCTGTTCGACGACGCCGGGCTCTCATGGGTGAAGCCCATTGCGAACCGCTACATCGGCGGCGTCCCGTTCGCCGACCCGGCCCACTTCCCGAACGTCGACGTCTACGCCGAGAAGGGCTCCGGCATCGACACGCTGGTCGGGCTCGGCTTGGCCGATCTGACCGTCGGTCAGCTGGTGACCGACACCACCGAGCAGTTCACGCGCGACGGCGACATCAACCAGGAAGACATCACGAACGACGCGGTCAATGCGTGGAGTGCGATGAAGTGCTGGCAATTCAGCCTGACCGACAACCCGGGCGTCAACCACTTCGAACTACCCAGCAATGCGGATGTCCTGGGTCGCCTCATCGCCGATGCCAATGCGCCCAGGTCGAATTGTCGATGAGGAGCGACGAACAATCTCCGCTCTGGTCAGAACCCGTACCCTGGCGCAGATGAGTGAGTTCTCCCCGCGTGTAGGCATCGCCGAAGCCCAGACTCCACTCTTCTCCTGGTACACCGGACCACTGGCGCTCGCGGCCGGAATCTTGTTCGTCGTCGGGCAAGTCGTGTGGTGGCCCTTCGACCAGCGACAGAATGTGGCCACGGCCCGGAATCCGGTGTTCCACGCCGGAAGTGCCGTCTACCTGGCCGGCTTCTGCGTTCTGATGTTCGCCCTGATCGCCGCGCACGGGTTGCAGGCACGCCAGGCCGGCCGGTTTGGCACCGTCGGGGTCAGCGTGGCGATCGTGGGGACGATGCTCCTTGCGGGTGACCTGTGGTTCGAGGCCTTCGCCGTGCCGTGGCTGGCGGACGGGCCGGAACCGCAGGTGATCCGCAGCCAGCCGTCGACGCTCCTGGCACTGGGCGCCATCTCCAGTTACCTGCTCTTTGCCGCCGGGTGGGTGCTGTTCGGGATCGCGTGCCTGCGCGCTCGCGTCTTCCCTGTCGCGATCTCCGTCGCCATCGTGATCGGCGGCATCGCGGGCTTCAGCGCGCTGCTGGCCCCGTTCGGCATTCCCCTCGGTGTGGCCGTCGCGGCGCTGGGCATATGGACGATGCGGCAGGCTCGACGCCCTGCATGACCCGAACGTCACAAGAGGTAGAGCCGGGTCAGAGGGGATCGGTCGGCCGGCTCGGCGGTGAGCTGCTGCCCGTCCAGGGTGACTGCCGTGGTCCGGTGGTCGACCTCGACGAGCCCGGTCCGCGTGTTGCGCACCATGTCGGCCAGGCCGATCCCGCGGCAGCCGCGCACGGCCACGCGGCGCCGCCGGGTGGGCAGCCGGTCCTCACCGGCGTCCGCGCAGGCCTCGCTGACGAAGGCGAGGCCGAGGTCGGCGGGCGCGACGCCGTGACCGCCGAACTGCGGGCCGTAGACCAGTGGTTCGGCGGTGTCGATGGTGGCGTTGGGGTCGCCGGTCAGACCCCACGCGGGGAATCCGGCCTTGAGCACGAGCACCGGCTTCACCCCGAACCAGGCCGGATCCCACAGCACGATGTCCGCGACACGTCCGGGGCTCAACGTGCCGACCTCGTGGGAGAACCCGTGCGCGATCGCCGGGTTGAGGGTGAGCTTGGCCAGGTAACGGAGCACCCGGGCGTTGTCGTCGCCGGAGGCGGAGACGAGCTCGTCGACGTTGCCCCGCCGGCGCAGCCGATCCTTCATCAGGCCGGCGGTCGCGAATGTCCGAGCGACCGTCTCGCCGGCACGACCCATTCCCTGCGCATCCGATGACATGATCGGAATGACGCCGAGGTCATGGAGCACGTCCTCGGCGGCCATGGTGGCCGACCGGATCCGGTCGCGAGCCATCGCCAGATCGTCGGGTAGCTCGGGCTTCAGGCCGTGCACGGACATGATCATGGCGAGGTGCTCCTCGACGGCGTCGCGTCCGAACGGCATCGTCGGATTGGTCGACGATCCGATCACGTTGGGAACGCCGGCGAGGGTGAGCACGTCGGGCGCGTGGCCGCCGCCGCAGCCTTCGACGTGAAAGGCGTGGATGGTGCGGCCGTCGATCACCGCGCGGGTGTCGCGCACGAACCCGCTCTCGTTGAGCCCGTCGGTGTGCACTGCGACCTGGACGTCGTGCTCCTCCGCGACGTGCAGCGCCGTGTCCAGGGCCCGCGGGTGGGCGCCGGTGTCCTCGTGCACCTTGAAGCCGCAGGCACCGGCGTGCACCAGGGCCTCGACCAGGGGGTCCGGTCGCGACGACGAGCCGCGACCGAGGAAGCCGATGTTCACCGGCCATGCGTCGAAGGCTTGCCATCCGCGGTGCACGCCGTAGCGGTCGTTGACCCCGACCCCCCAGACCGGGCCGTACTCCTGCCCGAGGATCGTCGTCACACCGGACGCCAGCGACGCCTCCATGATGCGGGGGGACATCAGGTGGACATGGGTGTCAATCGCTCCCGCAGTCGCGATCAGGCCCTCGCCGCTGACCACCGCGGTGCCGGTGCCGACCACGACGTCGACGCCGTCGAGGGTGTCGGGGTTGCCGGCCCGGCCGACGGCGACGATCCGCCCGGAACGGACCCCGATCGACGCCTTTCGGATGCCGAGCAACGCGTCGAGGATCACCACGTTGGAGACGACCAGGTCGCAGGACTCGTGCAGGCTGACCGGCGCCAGGTGCATGCCGTCACGGGCCGTCCTGCCGAATCCGAGGAGGAATTCCTCTCCGCGCTGCTGGGCGTCCGCCTCGACCCGGACCACGAGACCCGTGTCGCCAAGCGCGATCGTGTCCCCGACGGTCGGCCCGTGCATGGCCGCGTAGTCGCCGCGGTTCACGACGTGGACTCCGCACCCAGGTAACCCGATGCGCGAGCTTTGCGCAGGGCGCGCTCCAACCCGCCCGGATCGTCGAGTGGCCCGTCGACGAGGCCGGCGAAGCCGACCGCGACCCGCTTGCCGCCGATCGGTACCAGGTGGACATCGACGTCGGCGCCGGGGGCGAAGCGCACGGCCGTTCCCGCGGGCACGGCGAGGTGGCGGCCGTAGGCGGCGGCGCGGTCGAACCGCAGGCGGGGATTCGCCTCGAAGAAGTGCCACTGCGAGGTGACGGTGATCGCGACGTCCGCGGTGTTGCGGACCGTCACCCGGATCGCGTCCTGGTGGGGCTGGTCGGGCGGCTCCTCAGATGCGGCCGCCGTGATCACCGCTCCCGGGGCGGCATCGCCCAACCCTTCACCGCCGATGGGGTCCGGGACCACGGCCAGGCGGGTGCCGTCGTCGAAGACCGCCTCCACGCGGACCTCCGTGACGATGTCGGCCACGCCGGGCAGCACGTCGTCCGGGTCCAGGACCGCTCGCCCGGCGGCCACGGCCGCCGAGAGCCTGGCCCCGTCGCGGGCGGCCTCGATCACCGCGTCGCAGATCAGCGCGATGCTCTCCGGAACGTTCAGCTGCAACCCCCTGCTCCGCCGGGCCCTCGCAACCTGGGCAGCGGTGAACAGCAGCATCCGGTCTTGCTCCTGCGGCGTGAGTCGCACAGGACACCTCCTCCGGTTCGGGCCGAGGTTAGGGTGGCGGTGTGAGGCAGCCACCCGTCAAGGTCCTGGGCTGCCTCGCGGCGTGTTCCCT
>JBKPQU010000275.1:0-12155 GCA_046734255.1 Actinomycetota bacterium | reverse complement strand
CTCCAGCACCGCGAAGAACCGGTCCGGTTCCTCCCACCACGGGAAGTGGCCGCTGTCGTCGAACACGACCAGTTCCGCACCCGGAAGCCGCCGGGCAATCCGCTCGGACTGCTGCCGCGAGGTCGGGATGTCGTGGCGGCCGACCAGCACGAGCGTGGGCGCGGCGATCTCACCGAGGCGGTCCACCGAGCTCCACGAGCGAAGCACGCCCATGCCGCGGACCAGCGCCTCGGCGCTGAACACGACCTCGGACATCCGCGGCTCGACCTCGGCCCAGGAGACCCGGTGCAGGTAGAACGGGATCAGCCGGGGCATGGCCGCGGCGTACTCGGCGTCCGAGCGGGGCTGATCGGTGATCAGCTCGACGAACTCCCGGGGCGGCGGCGGGCCCTGGTCGAAGCCGGGGTCCTCGGTGCTGCCCAGCTGGCCCGGGGTCGTGTCGACCAGCACGAGTCCGGCCAGGCGGTCCGGGTGGCGCAGCGCGAACTCCTGGGCGATGAACCCACCGTAGGAGTGGCCGAGGACGACGGCGCGGTCGGCGCCCAGGAGATCCAGCAGCCCGGCGGCATCGTCGGCGGCCTGTTCGATCGTGAACGTCTCCACCGGCGGGCGCCCCGACCGGCCGTGGCACCGGTGGTCGAGGTAGACCAGGCGCGTCCGGGTGGACAGCCGGTCGAAGTCCGGCCGGAAGTAGCTGTGGTCGAAGCCGGGGCCGCCGTGCAGCACGAGCATGACCGGCCCCCGGCCCAGCTCCTCGTGGTACAGCGACGTCCCGTCGACCTCGTTGGTCGGCACGCGTCGAGGCTAGTGGCTCACTCGATCGCGGACGCCGAGCGCGCCTTCTCGCGCAGCAGGTTCTTCTGGATCTTGCCGGTGGCCGTCTTCGGCACCGGGCCGAGGACCACGGCACGCGGCGCCTTGAAGTGCGGCAGGTTCGCGCGGCAGTGCTCGATGATGTCGTCCTCGTCTGCCGACGCGCCCGGCTTCAGCTCGACGTAGGCCACCGGGGACTCGCCCCACTTCGCGTCCGGCTGCGCGACGACACCGACGAACGCGACCGCGGGATGGCGGTAGATCACGTCCTCGACCTCCACCGAGGAGATGTTCTCCCCACCGGAGATGATCACGTCCTTCTGCCGATCCTTGATCTTGACGTACCCGTCGGGCTCGCGGACGGCGAGATCCCCGGAGTGGAACCAGCCACCGGCGAACGCCGCCTCGGTCGCCGACGGGTTGTCCAGGTACCCCTTCATCGTGATGTTCCCGCGGAACACGATCTCCCCCATCGCCTGCCCGTCGGCGGGGACCTCCTCCCCCGTCTCGGTATCGATCACGGTCATCGCGTCCTCGAGCAGGTAGCGCACGCCCTGCCGGCCGTTGCGCCGCGCGCGTTCGGCGACATCCAGACCGGCCCAGTCCGCGTGCGGGGCGCACACCGTCGCCGGACCGTAGGTCTCGGTCAGGCCGTAGACGTGGGTCAGCTCGAAGCCGAGGGTCTCCATGCCGGCGATCATCGACGCGGGCGGCGGCGCGGCGGCCACCATCGCCGAGACCTTGTGCGTGATCCCCTCGCGCATCTCGGGCGGCGCATCGATCAGCGTCGTGTGGACGACCGGGGCACCGCAGTAGTGCGTCACCCGGTGCTCGCGGATCAGCTCGAAGATCCGCGCGGCCTCCACCCTGCGCAGGCACACGTTCGTGCCGGCGATCGCGGCGACCGTCCACGGGAAGCACCACCCGTTGCAGTGGAACATCGGCAGCGTCCACAGGTACACCGCGTGCCGGGGCATGCCCCAGGTGAGCACGTTGCCCACCGCGTTCAGATGGGCGCCGCGGTGGTGGTAGACGACGCCCTTCGGGTCACCCGTCGTGCCGGAGGTGTAGTTCAGCGAGATCGCCTGCCACTCGTCCCGCGGCTCGTCGTAGGCGTAGTCCTCGTCCCCGTCGCGCAGCAACGCCTCGTAGTCCAGCTCGCCCAGCCGCTCCCCCGGGCCGTCGTACTCGGGGTCGTCGATGTCGACGACCAGCGGCCGGCGGGACGTCATCGCCAGTGCCTCGCCGACCATCGGCGCGAACTCGCGGTCGACCAGCAGGACGTCGGAGGAGGCGTGCTGCAGGATCGCCGCCACGGTCGCGGCGTCCAGCCGGGTGTTGATCGTGTTCAGCACCGCGCCGGTCATCGGCACCCCGAAGTGCGCCTCGACCATCTCGGGGGTGTTGGCCGCGACCACCGACACGGTGTCCCCGGCGCCCACGCCCCGCGCGACCAGCGCGGAGGCCAGACGCCGGCACCGCCGGCCGGTCTCGCTCCAGGTCTGACGGCGGCTGCCGTGGACGACCGCTGGGTGCTCGGGATACACCTGCGCGCTCCAGTCGAGGAACGTCAGCGGCGTGAGCGCCGCGTAGTTCGCCCGGTTGCGCTCCAGGCCGGTCTCGTAACGTCGGGAGGGACTCACGGGCGGCTCCCCCTTATGAGGGCAGGTTCTCCGGGAAATGGCAGGCCACACGGTGGCCCGGCACACGATCGACGAGTGGCGGCTCCTCGGTCCGGCAGATCTCCTGGGCCTTCCAGCAGCGGGTGTGGAACCGGCACGCCGGCGGCGGGTTGATCGGGCTGGGGACGTCGCCACGCAGCAGGATCCGCTCGCGGCGCTCGCGTCGCCCGGGGTCCGGCAGCGGCACCGCCGAGAGCAGGGCCACCGTGTAGGGGTGCATCGGGCGCTCGTACAGGTCGTCCCGCTCGGCCAGCTCGACGATCTTCCCGAGGTACATCACTGCGACCCGGTCGGCGATGTGCCGCACGACGGACAGGTCGTGGGCGATGACGACGTAGGTCAGGTCGAACTCGCCCTGCAGGTCCTCCAGGAGGTTGACCACCTGCGCCTGGATCGAGACGTCCAGCGCCGAGACCGGCTCGTCGGCCACGATCAGCCGGGGGCGCAGCGCGATCGCGCGGGCCACCCCGATGCGCTGCCGCTGGCCGCCGGAGAACTCGTGCGGGTACCGGTTGTAGTGCTCGGGGCTCAGGCCGACCAGCTCGAGCAGCTCCTGCACGGCCGGCTTGATCTCCCGCTTGCTCTTCACCTTCTGCAGTTTGAACGGCGCACCGACGATCGACCCGACCGTGTGTCGCGGGTTCAACGACGAGTACGGGTCCTGGAAGATCATCTGAATGTCTTTGCGCAGCGGGCGCATCCGGCCCGGGGACAGGTGGGTGATGTCCCGTCCCTCGAAGGTGATCCGCCCGTCGGTCGGCTCCAGCAGCCGGGTGAGCAGCCGGCCGGTCGTCGTCTTGCCGCACCCGGACTCGCCGACCAGCCCGAGCGTCTCACCCGGCGAGACGTCGAAATCCAGACCGTCCACCGCCTGCACCGCACCGATCTGGTGGCGGAAGATGGCGCCGCGGGTGATCGGGAAGTGCTTGCGCAGCGCGGACACCGTCAGCAGCGCCTCGCGGGCGCCGGCCGTGGCGGGCCCGCCGGACGGCACGTCGGCGACCGTCGCCTGGTCTGGTGGGGGCGGGTTCACAGCCGTGGAGCCACCTCCTGGGCCCAGATCCGCTGCCGCTGCTGCGGGCTCAGATGGCAGGCCACCTTGTGTCCCGGCTCGGAGGTCAGCAGCGGGGGTACCTCGGCCTTCGCCCGTCCCTCGGTGAGCGTGGCGTACGGGCACCTGGGGTGGAACGCGCACCCCGGCGGCACCCGGATCAGGCTCGGTGGGCTGCCCTGGATCGGCATCAGCCGCTCCTGGCGCGCGCGGTCCATCCGCGGCATCGAGCCGATCAGCCCCCAGGTGTAGGGGTGCTCGGGCCGGCGGAAGATGTCCTCGCAGGTGCCGTACTCGACCGACTTTCCGGCGTACATCACGAGGATGTCGTCGGCGAGCTCCGCCACCACGCCGAGGTCGTGGGTGATGATGATGACGGCGGAGCCGAACTCCGACTGCAGGTCCCGGATGAGGTCGAGGATCTGGGCCTGGACGGTCACGTCCAGCGCGGTGGTCGGCTCGTCGGCGATCAGCAGCTCCGGGTTGCAGGACAGCGCCATCGCGATCATCGCCCGCTGCCGCATGCCGCCGGAGAACTGGTGCGGGTAGTCGTCCACCCTCTGCGTGGGTTCCGGAATGCCGACCCGTTCGAGCAGCTCGATCGCGCGGTCGCGGGCCTGCTTCTTGCTGACGTCGTTGTGGATGCGGTACGCCTCGATGATCTGCGCGCCCACCGTGTAGAAGGGGTGCATCGAGGACAGCGGGTCCTGGAAGATCATCGCCATCTTCCGGCCGCGGAGCGTGCGCACGTACTCCTGCGTCTCCCCGACCAGTTCCTCGCCGTCCAGCCAGACCTCACCGGAGATCTGGGCGTTCCCGCCCCTGTGCAGCCCGAGGATCCCGAGGCTGGTGACGCTCTTGCCGGAGCCGGACTCGCCCACGATGCCGAGCGTGCGCCCGCGGTCCAGCGCGAACGACAGGCCGTCGACCGCCTTGACCAGCCCGTCGTCGGTCCGGAAGTGGATCCGCAGGTCGTTCACCTCGAAGAAGGCGGACGGCGCCTCGCGGGTCCTGGCCGCCGCCGGCGCGACCGACGCCTGGACCGTGCGGGAGTCCATCTCCTCCCCGGCCGCCATCAGCGCCTCACCCTCGGGTCCACCACCGCGTACACGAGATCGACCACGAGGTTGGCGATCACGATGAAGAACGCCGCGACCAGCGTGACGCCGAGGACCTTCGGTAGGTCGTTCCTGGTGATCGCCTGCACGGCGTACTGGCCGATCCCGGGCAGGGAGTACGTGCTCTCGGTGAGGATGGCGCCGCCCAGCAGCAGCCCGAGGTCCAGACCGAAGATCGTGAGGATCGGGGTCAGCGAGGCCCGCAGACCGTGCTTCATCACCACGGTGCTCTCCGGCAGGCCCTTGGCCCGGGCCGTGCGGATGTAGTCCTCGTTCATCGTCTCCAGCATGCCCGCGCGGGTGAGCCGGGCGTAGCCGGCGGCGTACAGGAACGCCAGCGTGATCCACGGGAGCACCAGGTCGTACGCCCAGCGCGCGGGGTTCTCGGTGATCGGGGTGTAGCTGCTGCCGCCGGGGAACAGGTGGAGCCGGTAGCTGAAGATCGACAGTGACAGCAGCCCGGTGAAGAAGATCGGGAGCGAGACGCCGGCCAGCGCCACACCCATCGAAGCGCGGTCGAAGATGCTGCCCTTCCGCAGCGCGGATATCACACCCGTGGCGACGCCGAAGAAGAGCCAGATCGCCGCTGCGCCGAGGGCCAGCGAGATGGTCACCGGGAGCCGGTCGAGCAGGTCGGGCAGGACGGGGTTCTGGGTGATGAACGAGTAGCCGAGGCAGGGTGCCGGGCAGTGCACCGTGGTCGGGCCGGTGTCGTAGTCAATCCCGACGACCAGGCCCTTGGCGAATCGCCCGTACTGCACCCAGAGCGGGTCCGTGAACCCCAGGTGCACGGCCTGCTGGTGGATCTGCTCGGCTCCGGCCCCCCTCCCGACGTAGCGGGCGGCGAGGTCGTCCGCGCTGGCTCCGGCCAGCCGGGGCACCAGGAAGAAGATCGAGAACGTGATGATGCTGATCAGGAACAGCAGCAGCACGGCCCCCATCAGGCGTCGGATGATGTATGTGGCCACCGCCCCGGCTGTGGTGGCCGGCGGTCCCGCACGCGAACCGTGCGGGACCGCAGGCCACCGGCGCCCTCACCTACCTCCTGTTGCCCGCAGGCTACTTCTGCACGCCCAGCGCAAGGTAGTCGTACATCTGGAAGCCGTCGCTGATGAAGACGTTGGTCAGCGTCTTCGGCCGGTACAGCAGACCCCTGGCCCAGATGCCCGGGAGGACGAAGGCGTCCTCCATCACCTTCTTGTCGGCGTCGACCCAGACCTGCTCCCGGGCCGCGGCGTCCGAGGTGGTCAGCGCCTTGTCGACCAGCGCGTCGACCGCCGGGTCCTTGACGCTGAGGTTGTAGTTCCCGCCGCCGGGGCGGATCGTCCGGCTGTCGATGATCTGGCTGAGGAAGCCGAAGCCGTCCGGCCAGTCCGCGCCCCACCCGTTGACCAGCAGCCCGAGGTTCTGCTTCTTGGCGAAGTCAGGCTTGCCCGCGTACAGCGAGAAGTAGTCGGCAAGCGGGTAGGGCTTGATCGTGAGCTTGATCCCCACCTTCGCCAGGGATTGCTGCAGCTCCTCCGCCACCGCCTTCTCCTTGGGCCGCTCGGCCCGGTAGGAGATGCCGGTCGCGAACCCGTTCGGCTGGCCGCACTGCTGCAGCTCGCTCTTGGCCATCGCCACGTCGCCGCTCGGTGACTCCTTCGCCTTGTAGAGGTCGAACTGCTGCGCCCCCGGGATGATCGGTGGCATCAGGTTGGTGGCGATGTCCCCGCCGACCGGGCCGCCGTAGGCGTTCTGGTAGCCGGTCTTGTCCGCGGCGTACTCCACCGCCTTGCGGCAGTGGATGTTGTTGAACGGCGCCACGTCACCGTTGATCGAGACGTACCAGAGGCGGGCGACCACGGCCGAGTCCGAGTTGGCCTTCAGCGTGGGGTCGGCGAGGATCTGGCCCTGCGCCGCCGGGCCGACGCCGGTGCCCTCGATGGCGACGTCCAGGTCACCGGACAGCAGGCGGTTGTCGATGTCGTCGGAGTTCACGTTCAGCTGGACGACGATCTTGTCGGGCAGCGCCTTGCGGTTCGGGTCGGTGCTGGCGTCCCAGTTGGGGTTCCGGGTCAGCGTGAACTGCTTGCCCAGCTGGTTGCTCTCGAACATGTACGGGCCCGTGGAGACCACGTGCTCCTTGTACTTGGTGCCGGTGTCCTTGGCCTGGGGCACCGGGATCGTCGCCGGGAGCATCGCGAAGTAGTCGAACCCGGCGAACGGCTTGATCAGGTGGAAGACGATCGTCTGGTCGTCCGGGGTCTCGATCGCCTTCAGCCCCAGCTTGTCCGGCGAGGTGTCCTTGTACGGGCTGGTGTACCCCTGCAGGTCGAGGAAGTCGTTGTAGTACGTCGGCCCGTCCGGGAACGTGACCTTGTCCAACGACCGCTCGACGGCGTACTTCACGTCCTTGGACGTCACCGGCGTGCCGTCCTCGAACTTCACGCCTGTGCGGAGCTTGTACGTCCAGGTCTTCCCGCCGTCGCTGGACGTCCCGAGCGACTGCGCCAGGTCGGGCACGACCTTGGCGCCGTCGGCACCCGGCGCCGACTGCATCATCGTCAGTGCGCGACCGTACAGGCGGATGAAGTCCCAGGAGTAGGCGTAGTAGGTGTCCGCCGGGTCCAGGGAGTCGAAGTCGCCGGAGTTGGCGAACCGCAGCGTGCCGCCCTTGGCGTCCGAGGGGTTGAAGACCTTGCCGACCCCTGCGTTCTGTGCCGGGGTGGCAGAGCTCCCCGTGCCTCCTCCACCCCCGCTCGACCCGCCCCCACAGGCACCCAGGGCCAGGGCGAGGGCGGCGCCGACGGCGACCGCCGCGACCGTGCGCTTGCTCTTCATCTGCGGGTCCACCCCTCTTTCTTCAGGAGCTAGGGACTTGCGGGCATCCGGTTGGGTCATCGAGCTCGTGGGTCCAGCGCGTCACGCAGGCCGTCGCCGAACAGGTTGAAGGCCAGCACGGTGACGAAGATTGCCAGACCGGGGACGAGCATGAACTCAGGATCGATCTGGTAGTAGTGCGTGGCGTCGGAGAGCATGCCACCCCAGGTCGGCGTCGGCGGCCGTACCCCGACGCCGAGGAAGGACAGCGCCGCCTCGAAGAGGATGTTGGCCGGGATCAGCAGCGTGGAGTACACGAGGATCGGCGCGACCAGGTTGGGCAGCAGTTCGCGGAACAGGATGTACGGTCCGCGGGCGCCGAGGCTTCGCGCCGCGTCGACGAACTCGCGCTCCCGCAGGGACAGCGTCTGCCCCCGGATGATCCGGCCGATGTAGGGCCAGCTGAAGAACCCGATGATGAAGATCAGCACCCCGACCCGCAGCGTGTCCCCGTTCAGCCCGAAGGCGGCGTCGGGGATGACACCGGCCAGCGCGATCGCGAACAGCAGCAGCGGGAAGGCCAGGAAGACGTCCATCGTCCGGCTGATCACGCCGTCCAGCCAGCCACCGAAGTAGCCGGCGACGACGCCGAGCACGGTCCCGATCACCATCGACAGCAGCGTGGCGAAGAACGCGATCAGCAGCGAGATCCTCGCCCCGTAGGTGACCCGGCTGAACAGGTCGCGGCCGTTCACCGGCTCCAGCCCGAACAGGAAGTCCCAGCTGATCCCGCCGAACCGGCCCTTCGGAATCTGCAGGCTGGGATCGATCAAGTTCTGGTGGAACTCGTCCGGCGGGTGGCCCAGCAGGGCCACCAGGAGCGGCGCCGCCACCGCCCACAGGATGAGCAGGACGACGATCACACCGCTGGTCATCGCCACCTTGTCCCGCTTGAGCCGCATCCAGGCGATCTGCCCGAGCGAGCGGGCCTCGATCGCCGCGCCCGTACCCTCCAGCACGGACTCCGGCTGCGCCTCAACGGCGCCGCCGGTGACCTCCAGAGGTGCGCTCACGCGACAGGACTCTCCCCTGCCCGGGCTGATCGCGCCAGGGTCTGGCCGGGCACGGGCATGATCGTGATGAAGACGCTATGCAATCGGTACGGCCGCCCGCCCGGAGGTGGTGGATTCCTCCGGTATTGACCCCTCAATCAATTGAGGGTAGCGGGTCGATCAGGGTGTGCCCCACGGTTCCACGCCAGGCTCGTCCTGCTTCCCGGTCTGCTCTCCAGGCTCCGGCCCGGGCTGAGCTCCGGGCTCCCCGCCGTTCCCCGGCGCGGAACCCTGCTCGGCGGACGAGCGCTTGAGGGCCTTGCGCAGGTCTTCGGAGATCTCCGTGAACGTTGCGCCGAGCGCCACGGTCAGCGACTGCCCGACCTGCCTGACGTCGTCCTTGACGGCCTGGTCCTTGGCCGCCGCGCCCACCGCCTCGAAGGCGTCCTGCACGGCCTCGGTCAGCTTCTTCACCGCCTCCTTCAGCTCCGCGCCCACCTGCTCGGACTCCTCGCCGCGCTGGACGTCGTAGTGCCCCTTGAGCCGCCGCCCCAGGCCGCCGAGCCGCTCACCTGCGTCGTTCCATGCTGATTTCACTTCTGCCATGAACCATGCCTACCTTCTCGATCCGCCTGGCACCAGTGCCGGGCCCGGTGGACCCGCCCGGGAGGGGCGGTTTCTGTTGCCGCTCAACAGTTGTCCGGAAGGTGTCCGGGCGGCGACACTGGTCGGGCGACGGTGCCGAACCCTCGTCGACGGTCCCGCTCGCATCCTTTTCCGTACGCCGTACGGCGCAGGGCTTCGTCCTTGCTGCCTGCGGCGAATTGGTTCTTGAGTTGCCATTTGGATCCGAGGAGCACCCGATGGGCGCAGGGCACCACCATCCATCAGGCGACCGCGGGACGTCCGGACGGGCCGAGGTGGTCGTCTACTTCGCCGACGACCCGGAGCGGTGGTACCAGCTGGCGCAGTGGCTGCCGATCCTCGAGCAGCTGGCGGCCCGGCGCGAGCTGCTGATCGTGACCCGGCACCCGGACACGTGCCTCGCGGTGCGCCGGACCACCCCGCTGCGGTGGGCCTTCGCCCCCGCGCTCGCCGACCTCACCGAGCTCTACCGCGCCGTCGAGCCCAAGGTCGTGCTCTACGTCAACAACTCCACCAGGAACTTCCAGTCGCTGGCCGCCCGCAGCGCTCTGCACGTGCACGTCAACCACGGCGAGAGCGACAAGGTCTGCATGATCAGCAACCAGGTGAAGGCATACGACCGGGTCTTCGTCGCCGGTGAGGCCGCGGTGCGCCGGCACCGAGCCGCCCTGATCGAGTTCGATGACCGACGGCTGGTCCGGATCGGCCGCCCGCAGCTCGACCTCCGCCCGGCGCCGGTGCTGCCCCCCTCACGGCGGCGCACGCTGCTGTACGCGCCGACCTGGGAGGGCGAGGAGCCGTCGAACAACTACACCTCGCTCGACGTGCACGGCCCGGCGATCGTCTCGGCGGCCCTGGCCGTGCCGGACGCGCGTGTGGTCTACAAGCCGCACCCCCGGATCCCGACCAGCACGCAGCCGCGGATCGCCGCCGCACACCTGGAGGTCGCGGGGCTGCTGACCTCCGCCGCGAGCCGCGACCCGGAGGCCGGGCACCGGGTGGAGTCCGGCGCCGACATCCTCGCGGTCCTTCCCGGGTGTGACCTCATGATCACTGACGTGTCCTCGGTCGGCCTGGACTTCCTGTACCTGCACACCGACCGGCCGCTGTTCGTCGCCGACCGGCACGACGACCGGAGGAGCCTGCACGCCGGCGCCCCGATCAGCACGTGCGCGGACGTGATCGACTCCGGATCCATCGGCGCGCTCGCCGACACCTTGGCCGCCCGGCTGGCCCGGGACGAGCACGCGGCCGCCCGGGCCGCCGTCCGCCGGTACTACTTCGGGGACCTCGTCCCAGGACAGAGCACGAACCGGTTCCTCTCCGCGGTCGACGAGGTGATCCTGGCCCGGGATCGGCAGATCCGGGACCGCGACGCGGACCAGCTCCTGCGGGGGCGGTCGGCATGAGCGACGTCCAGATCGCCATCCTGGCCGCCGGGCTCGGCACCCGGCTGGGCCTCCCCTCGCCCAAGCCCCTGACCCCGCTGTGCGACGGCCGGAGCATCCTGCAGCAGCAGCTGGACAACCTGCGCTCGGCGTTCGCCACGGGTCTGCGGATCACGATCGTCGTGGGCTTCCGCCCGGACGAGATCATGGCCGCCTTCCCCGACGTTCTGTTCGCCTACAACGAACGCTACGACCGGACCAACACGGCCCAGAGTCTGCTCAAGGCGTTGCGGACCTCCGGATCCGGCGGGATGCTGTGGTTGAACGGTGACGTCGTGTTCGACCCCCGGCTGCTCGAGAGGGTCAAACCGATCATCGACGTGGATCGCACGCTGGTGTGCGTCAACACCGCGCCGGTGGGCGAGGAGGAGGTCAAGTACCAGGTCGATGCCGAGGGTTTCGTGACCCGGCTGTCCAAGTCGGTCACGGGCGCCCTGGGTGAAGCCATCGGAATCAACTACGTCGCGTCCGCCGACAAGGCGACGCTGATCGAGCACCTCGAGCGCTGCTCCGACCAGGATTACTTCGAGCGCGGCATCGAGTCCGCGATCGAGGCGGGAGAGCTGCGGGTGCGGGCGGTGGACATCTCGGACTTCTTCGTCGTCGAGGTGGACTTCGCGGGCGACCTCGAGCGTGCCAATGCGGAGGTGAGCAGGACCGTCACATCCGCCGCGTGAGTCCCGGGCGTGCACCGGGCGGCGGCCACGATGTGCCGGCACATTATGAGCGCCGACGGTGTTTTCGGGCCCAGCCCAGTGCTGCTGGGCCATCGGGGGTGCGGCCGCGGGATCGTCCAGGGACACGTGGAGAACACGCTGGAGTCGTTCCTCGCCGCGGTCGAGTTGGGGATCGACTGGGTGGAGGTGGACGTCCGGCGAACCGCGGACGACGACCTGGTGGTCGCCCACCACCCCGCAGAGGACGACGGCGTGTTCTACGCCGACATCAGCGGTGACGAGGCTTCCGACCGTGGCGTGCTGCGGCTGGAGGAGCTGCTGGAGGCGTTGCCCCCCGGGATCGGCGTCGACCTGGACGTCAAGACCTCGATGGAGGACGCCACCCGGGAGCGCGCGCAGACCACGATGGGCCGGCTGGCGCCGGTCGCTGCCCGGCTGGTCCGGCACCGGCCCGTGCTGGTCACCTCCTTCGATCCCAGCGCGCTGGACATCGCCCGGGAGCTGGCACCCTCCGCGCCCCGTGGCCTGCTGACATGGTTGGAGTTCCCCGTGGGTCAGGCGGTCGCCGCCGCGGGGCACCTCGACGTCCAGGTACTCGCGGTGCACTGGGGGTCACTGCGCCCCAACGACGTCGAACCCGAGTCGTTGCACCGCCCGCTGTCGTACGTGGTGGACCTGGTGCACGACAGCGGCCGGGAGTTCCTCGCCTGGTGCCCGAAACAGCGGTTCGCGCTGGAGCTGCTCGAGGCGGGCGTGGACGCTTTGTGCGTCAACAACGTGCCGAAGGTGTTGTCGGCGCTGACCGCGGGCGCGGCCAGGGCGTCGTAGGCGCGCCGCCGCCGTCAGCTGCCGGCCAGAGCCTGGGCG
>JBKPQU010000274.1:0-4685 GCA_046734255.1 Actinomycetota bacterium | reverse complement strand
GGGTCGGCTCGCGCGCGGACCTCGCCGTCCTCGACGCCCCCGCGCACTCCTTCCTCGCCTACCGTCCCGGCGTCCCGCTGGTCAGCGCCGTCTGGCAGGCCGGCCGACGGGTCTGAAGGGTTTCCGCCTGGGCAGCCCGGTCAGCCCGCTTCGCGGCCGTCGCGGGGCGCGAAGGCGGTGAGGGCCTCGTCGTCGCCTGCGCGGGCGCGGACGTAGAAGTCGGCCCAGGCGGCGGCGTCCGGATACCCGGAGGAGGCGGCGATCGAGGCGCAGGCCGCGTCGGCGTCGAAGGCGGTGACCCGAAGCTGCACCGCGCCGTCCCGGAGCAGCGCCCAGTGCGCCCCCGCGTGGCCGTACGGCATGCCGACGCTGCCGGGGTTGACGACCAGGCGGCCGAAGGCGAGCCGCAGGTAGGGCATGTGGGTGTGCCCGCAGACGACGGTGGCGACCTCCGGCGGAAGCCCGTCCAAGACCTCCGCCCATCGGCTCAGCCGGGTGTCGACGAGAACGACCTCCTCGTCGTCCCGCGGCGTCCCGTGGCAGAACACGACCGGGCCGAACCCCGCCAGCTCCAACGTGACCGGGTGCGGAAGGCCGGCCAGCAGCTCGAGGTGCCGTACCGGCAGCTGTGCGGCGGCCCACGTGGCGATTGGGTCCAGGATCTCGGTCGTGCCGCCGGCGGCGAGGGTGACCAGCTCCCGGTCGGCGTTGCCGCGCACCCACACCACGCGATCGCCCAGCCCCAGCAGCCGATCCAGCACCTCGACCGGCTGGGGACCGGCGGCGATGTCCCCGGTGAGCACGATCCGCTCGGCCGCCGCCAGCGCGGGATCGGCGAGCACCGCGTCCAGGGCCGGCAGCACCGCGTGGATGTCCGACAGCACCGCGACGCTCGACAGCACCCCACCACCCTGAGGGTCGGCCCGGGCGGCTGGCAAACCCGCCGTGGGCCGCGGTGGGCTCAGGCTCCGCGGAGGGCGGCGGTGAGCTCGGCGATCTGCTCCGGACCGACCCGGCAGCAGCCGCCGACCAGCCGGGCACCCCCCGCGGTCCACGCGGTGACGTCGTCCGGCGCGAACCCCGGTCGGCCGCGCCATGCCCGGCCGGGCCCGTCCCAGGTCTCGCCGCTGTTCGGGTAGACCACGACCGCGCGTGTCCCGTCTGCGGTCCCGTCGGCGGCCCGGGCGGCGGCCCGAACAGCGGCCGCAACCCCTTCCGGCGCAACGCAGTTCACGCCGACGGCCAGCACCGCCGGGACCTCGGCGGCCATCGCGAACGCCTCGGACGCCGGCTCGCCGCGGCGGGTGATCGGCTCGCCGTCCGGGCCGGGGACCGTGGTCAGCGACAGCCACGCCGGGACGCCGAGCCGGTCCACCTCGGCGAGCAACGCCTCGGCCTCGGCCAGGCAGGGAACGGTCTCGCAGGCGAAGACGTCCGGGTCCGCATCGGCGAGCACCTCCAGCCGGGGGCGGTGGAACGCGCGCAGCTCGGCCACCCCGAGCCCGCCGCCCGGCCGCCCCTGCCAGTCCGGCGCGACGTACTCGCCGGTGTACTCCTGCCCGTCGGCCAGCATCGCGCCGTACGGCCCGACCGAGGCGGCGACCCAGGCCGGTTCCTCCGGGCCGATCGCCGAGCGGGCCAGCTCGACGCTACGGCGCAGCAGGGCGGCGGCCTCATCCCGGCCGGCCCCGGCGGCGGCGAAGCCCTCGAACGTCGCCTGGTAGCTCGCGGTCGTGATCACCTGAGCACCGGCGGCCAGGTACGCCCGGTGCGCCGCCAGCACCGCGGCCGGATCGTCCCGCAGCACCCGCGCCGACCACAGGTCGCTGGACACGTCCTGACCGCGGCGCTCCAGCTCCGTGGCCAGACCACCGTCGAGGACCAGCACGCCGTCCCGCAGCGCGGTCGCCAGCGAAGGTCGGGACACCGGAGAAGGCTAAACCGGCCGCACATCGCCGACCGGGGGGGTTAGCGTGGCGGTCGTGCGGGTTCGCGTGGTTCTGGCCTGGATCGTGGGCCTCGCCATGCTCGCCGGTCTGGTCGCGGTCTCGGTGCCGCATTCCCGCGGCGGCGCCGCGACCACCCTCTCGCCCGCCTTCCCGACCCAGGCGCCGACCGCGCGCCGGCCGGCCGGCCCCGCCCGGGCCACCGCGCCGCCGGGCTATGCGATCACCCCCGACGGCCGGGTCAGCTTCGCCATCCCGCCGGGATGGCGTGCCAGCGCCTGCCCCAGCGGCGCGGCGGACTGCGTCCAGGTGGTCCCTGCGCAGGGCGGGGACGCCGACTCGATCGCCGTCGTGATCACCGGGCAGGCTCCCGGCGTCGCCCCGAACGGCGCGGGCTTCGACCAGGTGCGGGTCGGCGGCGTCCCGGCCTTCCGGATCGACCTGCCCTCCAACCAGTCGGTCACGGTGTCCGGCGCGCTGCCGGGAAGCACCTACGCGTTCACCGTGAACTGCCGCTACCACCAGCAGGAGCAGGTGGTCCGCGCGGGGTGCGCGAGCGTCCTGGGGACGTTGACGATCCAGGGCAGCCCCGCCTGAGGCCCACCTGCGCCGCGATCGGCTACAGGAGCGAGATCACCCACCGGGCCACCGGGATCAGCACCGGGGCGTTCGCGCTGACCAGCACCGCGAGCAGGACGACGGTGAGCAACCGGATCAAAGGCCCCGGCCGCCCGGTGCGGGGCTCGCGCAACAGCCGGAGCACCCGTCCAGGGTGCCACGCCGGGCCCGCGATGGGGATGCCCGCGGCAGGCGATCAGGTGCGCATGCCCGAAAAGCGAGGTAGCGTCGTGATCGCGACAGGGGAGCGCCCCAGGCGGGCGCTGAGAGTGCGGGCAACCGCAGACCCTCGAACCTGATCCGGGTCATACCGGCGAAGGGAGTCGGGCTTTCTCGGCCTCGGTGGCGCCGCCCATGGCGCCTGGGTCCCCCTCCTGAGCTTCGGGAGGACGCCATGAATATCAGGGAACCCGTCTCCGGCCGCGACACCGCGTGGGCGGTGATCGCCATCGGCGGGGTTGCCGCGGGGCTGCTGGTGTACCTCGTCGGGCTGCCGGACAGCCCGCAGGTGTTCGGGACAGCACCGTCCGACCTCACGCTGCCCACCGCGCTGTTCCTGGCGTTCGCCGGGATCACGATCGCCAGCGCGATGCGCGCGCACGGGACGGGGTGGCGGGTGGTCGACATCGTCGTGGCCAGCGTGCTCGGCGTGGTCGGCGGGCTGCTGTTCGCGCTGTGGAACGCCACCGCGTGGCCGGTGCTGTCCGGCGGCCTCGGCTTCTACCCACCGGCGTCCTCGATCCTGGTCGGGGTGTGGTTGCTGCCCGCGGTGCTGGGCGGGCTCGTCGTCCGTCGCCCCGGCGCGGCGGTCTACACCGAGCTGGTGGCCGCCGTGCTGAGCGCGCTGATCGGCAACCAGTGGGGGTTCGCCACCGTCTGGTACGGCCTCGTCGAGGGCCTCGGCGCGGAGGCGGTCTTCGCCCTGCTGCTCTACCAGGCCTTCGGGCTGCCCGCGGCACTCGGTGCGGGAGCCGGTGCCGGCGTCACGGTCGGCCTGATGGACTCGCTCCTCTACTACCCGCAGTTCTCCGCCGGCTACAAGATCGCTTACATCATCGGGGCGGTGATCTCCGGCGTGGTGATCGCCGGTCTCGGCTCCTGGGCACTCGCACGGGCGCTGGCCCGGACCGGCGCCCTGGCGCCGCTGGCCTCGGGGAAGATGGTCGAACGGGTCTGAGAGATCGCCTGGTGAGCGGCACGTGATGGGCACGTGATGGGCACGTGATGGGCACGTGAGCGGCGCCGTCGCGATCCGCGCCCGGGGCTGGGGATGGCGCTACCCCAGCCGGCGGGCGTGGGCGGTGCGCGGCCTCGACCTGGACGTCGCGGCGGGGGAGCGGGTGCTCGTGCTGGGTGCCAGCGGCTCGGGCAAGTCGACGCTGCTCGCCGGCCTGGCCGGGCTGCTCGACCCGGGCGCGCCCGGACGCGACGGCACCGGCGAGCAGGAGGGTGAGCTGCTGCTGGACGGCGTCCCGGCGCGGGCGGCCCGTGAGCAGGGGGTGCTGCGCGGCACCGCGCGGACGGGGCTGCTCCTGCAGGACCCGCAGGCGCAGACCGTGCTCGCCCGCTGCGGAGACGACGTCGCCTTCGGGCTGGAGAACCACGCGGTCCCGCCGGAGGAGATCTGGCCGAGGGTCGCCGAGGCGCTGCGCGGTGTCGGGCTGGCGTTCCCGCTCGGTCACCCGACGTCCCGGCTCTCCGGAGGGGAGCGTCAACGCCTCGCGCTGGCCGGGGTGCTGGCGCTGCGGCCGGGGTTGCTGCTGCTGGACGAGCCGACCGCGATGCTCGATCCGGACGGCGCCCTCGCGCTGCGCGAGCAGGTCGCCGCGTTGCTGGCCGGGTCGGGGACGACGTGCGTGCTGGTCGAGCACCGGGTCGCGGAGTGGCTCCCGCTGGTCGACCGGGTGGTCGTGCTCGAGCCGGGCGCCGGCGCGGCCGCCGACGGGCCGGTACAGGAGGTGATCGAGCGGCAGGGCGCCCGGCTTGCCGCGCAGGGCGTGTGGATCCCCGGCCGGACGGCGCGACCTCCGGGGCGGGCGCCGTCCCTGCCGCTGTCACAGGGCGGCCCGACGCTGCTGCAGGCGCGCGGTCTCGCCGCCCGCCGCGGGGACGGCCCGGTCG
>JBKPQU010000273.1:0-14490 GCA_046734255.1 Actinomycetota bacterium | reverse complement strand
GTGCGGCGTTACGCGCAGGTCCGATGAGCACGGTGTGGCACCGTGCTCGTCTGGTGCGCACGGTGCCACACCGTGCGCACTGCCACCTGAGCGCCGGGCGGGTTTGGTGTGCGGATTTGCGCGAAATGCAGAAGCCCACGGTGTGACACCGTGGGCTTCTGGTGCGCACGGTGTCACACCGTGGGCAACCCAGATCGGCGTAACTCCGCACAGTCGCCAACGCCTGCACCCGCGTCGACGGAGGCCCAGATCACCCACCCGCGGGTGGAGCGATGCTGGCCAAGCCGCGAGTGCGACGTCCGCGGGGAATAGCCTCGTGAGTGGGACGTTGTCCAGTGTCACGGGCGCGGTGGAATCCCGCGTTCGTCGCACTCGGCACGCGGGGTTCGTGCGCGCGGTGTGATGTTTCCGTGACCGGCGGGAATGCCGCGACACGTTCGCGGCGTTTTGACTGCCGGGACGACGAGGACTAACCTCGATCTCCGTGCCCGGGCTCCCCGGGCAGTCGCGCATGCTCGCGTAGCCGCGCTGCGGTAGGCGGGTGCGACGTCCCTTCCGGGTCGACAGGCGCCGGGCCGGGCTGTGGGGAGATCCGCGACACACCCGAGCGCGGGGGGCGGAGCCCCGTCCGGGTCGCGTCACAGCACGACCAGCCCCAGACCATCAGCCATGTCGAGACAGGACTTCGGAGAAGCGGTGCCCACGATCCAGCAACTGGTCCGCAAGGGCCGCGAGGACAAGGTCGGCAAGACCAAGACGCCGGCCCTCAAGGGTTCCCCGCAGCGGCGGGGGGTGTGCACGCGCGTGTACACGACCACGCCGAAGAAGCCCAACTCGGCCTTGCGCAAGGTCGCCCGGGTCAGGCTGACCAGTGGTATCGAGGTGACCGCCTACATCCCCGGCGTGGGCCACAACCTGCAGGAGCACTCGATGGTGCTGGTGCGCGGCGGCCGCGTGAAGGACCTGCCCGGCGTCCGGTACAAGATCATCCGAGGATCTCTGGACACGCAGGGCGTGAAGAACCGTAAGCAGGCCCGCAGCCGCTACGGTGCGAAGAAGGAGAAGAGCTGATGCCGCGCAAGGGCCCGGCCCCGAAGCGGCCGCTGATCGTCGACCCGGTCTACGGCTCGCCGCTGGTCACCCAGTTGGTGAACAAGGTTCTGCTGCAGGGCAAGAAGGCACTCGCCGAGCGGATCGTCTACGAGGCCATGGAAGGCTGCCGGTCGAAGACCGGCACCGACCCGGTGATCACGCTCAAGCGAGCACTGGACAACGTCAAGCCCACCCTGGAGGTGCGTTCCCGTCGGGTCGGCGGCGCCACCTACCAGGTGCCGGTCGAGGTCCGCGCCGGCCGCTCGACCACCCTGGCCCTGCGCTGGCTGGTCGGCTACTCCCGGCAGCGGCGGGAAAAGACGATGACCGATCGCCTCATGAACGAGATCCTGGACGCGAGCAACGGTCTGGGCGCCGCGGTCAAGCGCCGCGAGGACACCCACAAGATGGCGGAGTCGAACAAGGCGTTCGCGCACTACCGCTGGTGAGCGATCCGGCGGGCACGACGGGGGCACCGGGCCGACGTCGAGCACCTGCTACCACACCCGAGCGAGGCTGAACTTCCGTGGCACTGGACGTGCTGACCGACCTTCAGAAGGTCCGCAACATCGGCATCATGGCGCACATCGATGCCGGTAAAACCACGACCACTGAGCGGATCCTGTTCTACACCGGCATCAACTACAAGATCGGTGAGGTCCACGACGGCGCCGCCACCATGGACTGGATGGAGCAGGAGCAGGAGCGCGGCATCACCATCACCTCTGCGGCCACCACCTGCTTCTGGAACGGCAACCAGATCAACATCCTGGACACCCCCGGGCACGTCGACTTCACCGTCGAGGTGGAGCGCTCCCTCCGCGTGCTGGACGGCGCGGTCGCGGTCTTCGACGGCAAGGAGGGCGTCGAGCCCCAGTCGGAGACCGTCTGGCGGCAGGCCGACAAGTACAACGTCCCCCGCATCTGCTTCGTCAACAAGATGGACAAGCTGGGCGCGGACTTCTACTTCACGATGCGCACGATCGTCGAGCGGCTGGGCGCCAAGCCCATCGCGATCCAGCTGCCGATCGGCTCGGAGAGCGACTTCGTCGGCGTCATCGACCTCGTCCACAACCGCGCGCTGACCTGGCGTGGGGAGACCCAGAAGGGTCAGGACTACGTCGTCGAGCCGGTGCCGGAGGACATGAAGGACAAGGTCGAGGAATACCGGCACGTCGTGGTGGAGACGGCCGCGGAGTCGGACGAGACCCTGCTGGAGAAGTACCTCGGTGGCGCGGAGCTCACCCCCGAGGAGATCCAGGGCGCGATCCGCAAGCTGACCATCGCCGGCGAGATCTACCCCGTGCTGTGCGGGTCGGCGTTCAAGAACAAGGGCGTGCAGCCGATGCTGGACGCCGTCATCGACTACCTGCCGTCGCCGGTGGACGTCCCGCCGGTCGAGGGGCACGCGATGGGCGACGAGCACAGCCACATGACCCGAGAGGCGTCGATCAAGGAGCCGTTCTCCGCGCTGGCGTTCAAGGTGATGAGCCACCCGTTCTTCGGCCGGCTCACCTACGTGCGGGTGTACTCGGGCAAGGTCGCCACCGGCACCCAGGTGATCAACTCGACCAAGGGCAAGAAGGAACGCATCGGGAAGCTGTTCCAGATGCATGCCAACAAGGAGAACCCGGTCGACGAGGCGAGCGTCGGGCACATCTACGCGTTCATCGGGCTGAAGGACACCACCACGGGCGACACCCTGTGCGACCCGTCCCACCCGATCGTGCTGGAGTCGATGACGTTCCCCGAGCCGGTGATCTCGGTGGCGATCGAGCCGCGGACCAAGGGCGACCAGGAGAAGCTGTCCGGCGCCATCCAGCGGCTCGCCGAGGAGGACCCGACGTTCCAGGTCCACCTCGACGAGGAGACCGGCCAGACGATCATCGCCGGGATGGGCGAGTTGCACCTCGACATCCTGGTCGACCGCATGCGCCGGGAGTTCAAGGTCGAGGCCAACGTCGGCAAGCCGCAGGTCGCCTACCGCGAGACGATCCGCCGCCCGGTGGCCAAGTACGACTACACGCACAAGAAGCAGACCGGCGGCTCGGGCCAGTACGCGAAGGTGCAGATCACGATCGAGCCCCTGCCGATCGCGGAAGGCACGTTCTACGAGTTCGTCAACAAGGTGACCGGCGGTCGGGTCCCGCGCGAGTACATCCCGAGCGTGGACGCAGGCATCCAGGACGCCATGCAGGTCGGCGTGCTGGCCGGCTACCCGATGGTCGGCGTCAAGGCGACCCTGCTCGACGGGCAGGCGCACGAGGTCGACTCCTCCGAGATGGCCTTCAAGATCGCGGGCTCCATGGCCCTGAAGGAGGCCGCCCGCAAGGCGGATCCGGTGCTGCTGGAGCCGGTGATGTCCGTGGAGGTGCGTACGCCCGAGGAGTACATGGGCGACGTGATCGGGGACCTCAACGCCCGGCGCGGCCACATCCAGGCGATGGAGGACGTCAGCGGGGCCAAGGTGGTCCGCGCCGTCGTGCCGCTGTCCGAGATGTTCGGCTACGTCGGCGACCTCCGCAGCAAGACCCAGGGCAGGGCCGTCTACACCATGCAGTTCGACTCCTACGCCGAGGTTCCACGCAACGTCGCGGAGGAGATCATCAAGAAGATCAGGGGCGAGTAGCCCGAGGCCGCAGCACCATCGCAGCGACCGTGACCAACCACAGTGCGACAGGAGGACCCCCGTGGCGAAGGCGAAGTTCGAGCGGACTAAGCCGCACGTCAACATCGGCACCATCGGTCACATCGACCACGGCAAGACCACGCTCACCGCGGCGATCACGAGGGTGCTGCACGAGAAATTCCCGGCGCTCAATCCGTTCACGCCTTTCGACCAGATCGACAAGGCGCCCGAGGAGCGGCAGCGCGGCATCACGATCTCGATCGCGCACGTGGAGTACCAGACCGAGGCACGGCACTACGCCCACGTCGACTGCCCGGGCCACGCCGACTACATCAAGAACATGATCACCGGCGCGGCGCAGATGGACGGCGCGATCCTGGTCGTCGCGGCCACCGACGGCCCGATGCCGCAGACCCGCGAGCACGTGCTGCTGGCCCGCCAGGTCGGCGTCCCGTACATCGTGGTCGCGCTGAACAAGGCCGACATGGTCGACGACGAGGAGATCCTCGAGCTGGTCGAGATGGAGGTCCGCGAGCTCCTGTCGAACTACGAGTTCCCCGGCGACGACCTCCCGGTGATCCGGGTGTCGGCGCTGAAGGCGCTCGAGGGCGACGACGAGTGGAGCGGCAAGCTGATGGAGCTGCTCGACGCCGTCGACAAGTTCATCCCCGAGCCGATCCGCGACGTCGACAAGCCGTTCCTGATGCCGATCGAGGACGTCTTCACGATCACCGGCCGCGGCACCGTGGTGACCGGCAAGGTGGAGCGCGGGACGCTGAAGGTGAACGAGGAGGTCGAGATCGTCGGCATCCGCGACCGGTCGTCCAAGACGACGGTCACCGGCATCGAGATGTTCCGGAAGCTCCTGGACAACGCCCAGGCCGGTGAGAACGTCGGCCTGCTGCTCCGTGGCACCAAGCGTGAGGACGTCGAGCGCGGCCAGGTCGTGGTCAAGCCCGGTTCGATCACGCCGCACACGGAGTTCGAGGCGAACGTCTACATCCTGTCCAAGGACGAGGGCGGCCGCCACACGCCGTTCTACAACAACTACCGTCCGCAGTTCTACTTCCGGACGACCGACGTGACCGGCGTGGTGCACCTGCCCGAGGGCACCGAGATGGTCATGCCCGGTGACAACACCGCGATGCGGGTGGAGATGATCCAGCCGATCGCGATGGAGGAGGGGCTGCTGTTCGCCATCCGCGAGGGTGGCCGGACGGTCGGCTCCGGCCGCGTCACCAAGATCCTCAAGTAGGCCGTTCAGGGGCCGGGCCAAGCGCCCGGCCCCTGAACCGTCCGGTCACGTGCACACAGCGACGCGCACATGACCGGCCTCCGGAACCGTGCCCTGCCGCCTGATCGGAGCCGTGACCCGATTGGTCAAGGTGCGACACCGTCTGGCACACTGGACAGGTTGTCCGGCCGTATGGCCCATGGCGGCCGGTCCGGGCGACGTCCACACCGACGAGCGGGCGCCGGTAACGGTGCCAGGGGCCATCACGTGCCCGCCGGGCGCGACACGCCCGACCTCGGGGGTCGGATCACCGGCAGCAGACTGATCAACCCGGCACCTGATCAACTGAGAGAGAGCGCAGCGAAGCCATGGCGGGACAGAAGATCCGCATCCGGCTCAAGGCCTACGACCACGAGGTCATCGACAGCTCCGCGCGGAAGATCGTTGACACCGTGGTGCGCACAGGCGCGACCGTGGCCGGCCCGGTGCCGCTGCCCACGGAGAAGAACGTGTTCTGCGTGATCCGGTCGCCGCACAAGTACAAGGACAGTCGCGAGCACTTCGAGATGCGCACGCACAAGCGCCTGATCGACATCATCAACCCCACGCCGAAGACGGTCGACTCGCTGATGCGCCTCGACCTGCCCGCCGGCGTGGACATCGAGATCAAGCTCTGAGGGACGCCGCGAGGATGAGCGAGACGAGTCAGCAGCCGGCCGGAGCCGCGGCCGGGCACGTACGCGGCCTGCTGGGCGCGAAGCTGGGGATGACCCAGGTCTGGGACGCCGACAACCGTTTGGTGCCGGTGACGGTGGTGCAGGCCGGACCCTGCGTGGTGACCCAGGTGCGCACCTCGGACGACGACGGCTACTCCGGCGTGCAGATCGCCTACGGGGCGATCGACCCGCGCAAGGTGACCAAGCCGCTGGCCGGGCACTTCGCCAAGGCGGGGGTGACGCCCCGGCGCCACATCGTCGAGATCCGCACCGCGGACGCCGACACCTACGCGCTCGGCCAGGAGCTCACCGTCGAGACCTTCCAGCCGGGCCAGCTGGTCGACGTCGTCGGCCGGACCAAGGGCAAGGGCACGGCCGGGGTGATGAAGCGGCACGGCTTCCACGGCCTCGGCGGCTCGCACGGCACCCAGCGCAAGCACCGCTCCCCGGGCTCGATCGGCGCGTGCGCCACGCCGGGCCGGGTTTTCAAGGGCGTGAAGATGGCCGGCCGGATGGGCGGCGTCCGGCAGAGCACGCAGAACCTCACTCTGCACGCGGTGGACGCCGAGCGCGGCCTGCTGCTGATCAAGGGTGCGGTTCCCGGGCCTCGCGGCGCGGTCGTGCTCGTGCGCACCGCCGCCAAGGGCGTCCCCACGGCCGCCGGCGAGAAGGGAGCCTGAGGATGGCCGAGGTGGCAAAGCCGAAGGCGGCCGCCGCCGACGAGACGTCCGGTCCGCGCACGGTCGACGTCCTGGATCCGACCGGCGCCAAGGCCGGGACCGCCGAGCTTCCGGCCGAGGTCTTCGACGTGCAGACCAACATCCCGTTGATCCACCAGGTCGTGGTGGCGCAGCTCGCGGCCGCCCGCCAGGGAACGCACTCCACCAAGACCCGCGGCGAGGTTCGCGGCGGCGGCCGGAAGCCCTACCGCCAGAAGGGCACCGGCCGGGCCCGGCAGGGCTCGATCCGGGCGCCCCAGTACGCCGGCGGCGGAGTGGTGCATGGGCCGACGCCGCGGTCGTACGACCAGCGGACGCCGAAGAAGATGAAGACCGCGGCGCTGCGCGGTGCGCTCTCCGACCGGGCGAGGCACGGTCGCGTGCACGTGGTGTCCGGGCTCGTCGACGGCGACGTGCCCTCGACGAAGCAGGCCTCGGCCGTGCTGGCCGCGATCTCGCAGCGGAAGAACCTGCTGGTCGTGGTCGAGCGCTCGGATGAGGTGACGTTGAAGAGCCTGCGCAACCTCGCCGAGGTGCACTCGCTGGTGCACGACCAGCTCAACCCCTACGACGTCCTGTGCAGCGACGACATCGTGTTCACCGAGGGCGCGCTGCGGGCGTTCCTGGCCGGCCCCGCCCGCGGCAGGTCCGCCAAGGCGGTCGCCACCGAATCCGAGGAGACGCTGTGAGCGCGATCGGCGGCATCCACCGCAACCCTCGGGACATCCTGCTCGCGCCGGTGGTGTCCGAGAAGAGCTACGGGCTGCTGGAGGAGAACAAGTACACCTTCCTGGTCGATCCGCGGGCCAACAAGACCGAGATCAAGATCGCCGTCGAGCAGGTGTTCGGCGTCAAGGTCGCCGCGGTGAACACCGTGAACCGGCCCGGGAAGGCGCGCCGCACCCGGTTCGGCACCGGCCGCCGCAAGGACACCAAGCGCGCGATCGTGACGCTTCGCGACGGCACGATCGACATCTTCGGCGGACCGGTTGCCTGAGATGCCCCGACCGACTCCCACCACCCCACTCGAGGACTGACTCAGCATGGGAATCCGCAAGTACAAGCCGACGACACCGGGACGCCGTGGCGCCTCGGTCGCCGACTTCGTCGAGATCACGCGGTCGGAGCCGGAGAAGTCCTTGGTGCGCCCGCTGACGAAGAAGGGCGGACGGAACACCTCCGGCCGGGTGACGATGAGGCACCAGGGCGGCGGGCACAAGCGGGCCTACCGGGTGATCGACTTCCGGCGCAACGACAAGGACGGCGTGCCGGCGAAGGTCGCCGAGATCGAGTACGACCCCAACCGCACCGCCCGGATCGCCCTGCTGCACTACCTGGACGGGGAGAAGCGTTACATCCTCGCGCCGAACCGGCTGCGCCGGGGGGACACGATCGAGAACGGCCCGAGCGCGGACATCAAGCCGGGGAACAGCCTGCCGCTGCGCAACATCCCGGTCGGCACCGTGGTGCACGCGATCGAGCTCCGTCCCGGCGGCGGCGCGAAGATCGCCCGCTCGGCCGGCTCCTCGGTCCAGCTGGTGGCCAAGGAGGGCGGCTTCGCCCAGCTGCGGCTGCCCTCCGGGGAGATCCGCAACGTCGACGTCCGCTGCCGCGCGACCGTCGGCGAGGTGGGCAACGCCGAGCAGTCCAACATCAACTGGGGGAAGGCCGGCCGGATGCGCTGGAAGGGCAAGCGGCCCTCGGTGCGCGGCGTGGCGATGAACCCGATCGACCACCCGCACGGCGGCGGGGAGGGCAAGACCTCCGGCGGCCGTCACCCGGTCAGCCCGTGGGGCCAGCCCGAGGGCCGCACCCGCCGTGCGCACAAGCCCAGCGACAAGCTCATCGTCCGCCGCCGCCGTACCGGCAAGAAGCGTTGATCGGAGCCCGAACACCATGCCCCGTAGCCTGAAGAAGGGTCCCTTCGTCGATGACCACCTCGCCCGCAAGGTCGAGGTTCAGAACGACAAGGGCACCAAGAACGTGATCAGGACGTGGTCGCGGCGCTCGATGATCGTGCCCGAGATGCTGGGCCACACCATCGCCGTGCACGACGGCCGCAAGCACGTCCCGGTGTTCATCACCGAGTCGATGATCGGGCACAAGCTGGGCGAGTTCGCGCCGACCCGCACGTTCCGCGGGCACGAGAAGGACGACCGAAAGGGCCGGCGGCGCTGAGCCGCGCCCACCCGACGCAGAGAAGGCCAGGGAAGTGATGGAAGCCAAGGCGCAGTCGCGGTACGTACGCGTCACGCCCCGCAAGGCCCGCCGGGTCGTCGACATGATCCGTGGTCGGCAGGCGGCCGAGGCGGTGGCTGTGCTCGAGTTCGCACCCCAGGCCGCCACCGAGACCGTGCGCAAGGTCGTGCAGAGCGCGGTCGCCAACGCCCGGGTCAAGGCCGACCAGGCATCGGAGGCCTTCGACGAGCGGCTGCTGGTCGTGCGGGAGGCCTACGTCGACGAGGGCCCGACGGCCAAGCGCTTCCGGCCGCGGGCGCAGGGGCGGGCCTACCGGATCCGCAAGCGCACCAGCCACATCACGATCGTCGTCGGGCCGGTCGAGGACGGCGAGCCGGGTGCCCTCGAGGCGGGTCCGCAGTCGACGCGCCGTGGCATCCGCCGCCGTGGGGAATCCTCCCGGACGACCGCCGCACCTTCGCCGCGGGCCACGCCCGCCAGGCGCGCGGCGACGAAGCGCACGAGCGGCGAGGCGGCCGCAACGTCAACGGCCGGGGAGACCTCGGCGTCCACCACGGCCGAGCGCAAGCCCGCGGCCAAGAAGGCGGCGACCAAGAAGGCAGCGCCCGCCGGCGAGACGCCGGCGAAGAAGGCGCAGCCGGCGAAGAAGGCAGCCCCGGCCAAGAAGGCGCAGACCGCGCCGGACTCCGAGGCCGGGACGAAGGAGAGGGACCGCTAGTGGGGCAGAAGGTCAACCCGCACGGGTTCCGGCTGGGCATCACCACCGAGCACAACAGCCGGTGGTTCGCCGACAGCACCAAGGTGGGTCAGCGCTACCGCGACTACGTCAAGGAAGACGTGGCGATCCGCCGGCTGATGACCAAGGGCATGGAGCGTGCCGGGATCAGCCGGGTGGAGATCGAGCGCACCCGCGACCGGGTCCGGGTGGACATCAACACCGCGCGACCCGGCATCGTGATCGGGCGCCGCGGCGCCGAGGCCGACCGGATCCGCGGCGAGCTGGAGAAGCTCACCGGCAAGCAGGTGCAGCTGAACATCCTCGAGGTGAAGAACCCCGAGATCGACGCCCAGCTCGTCGCCCAGGGCATCGCCGAGCAGCTGGCCAGCCGGGTCTCGTTCCGGCGCGCGATGCGCAAGGGCATGCAGTCCTCGCTGCGCGCCGGCGCCCGGGGCATCCGGGTGCAGTGCTCGGGCCGGTTGGGCGGCGCGGAGATGAGCCGCTCGGAGTTCTACCGCGAGGGGCGGGTGCCGTTGCACACGCTGCGGGCGAACATCGACTTCGGGTTCTACGAGGCCCGCACCACGTTCGGCCGGATCGGCGTCAAGGTCTGGATCTACAAGGGCGACGTCACCAGCCGTGAGCTCGCCCGCGAGCAGGCGGCCGCACCGCGTCCCCCGCGCCGTACCGAGGGTGCGGGGGCCCGGCCGCCTCGCACCGGACGGCGCCGCCCGAGCGAGGCTCCCGGCCAGCACCGGCCGGCGGCCGGTCCGGACGTGCCCGCGGCGGTCGAGGTTCCGGCAGCGGGAACGGGAACGGAGGTCTGAGCCGTGCTCATCCCACGCCGTGTCAAGCACCGCAAGCAGCACCACCCGCCGCGTTCGGGTGCCGCCACCGGCGGCACCTCGGTGGCGTTCGGCGAGTGGGGCATCCAGGCGCTCGAGCCCGCCTACGTGACCAACCGGCAGATCGAGTCGGCCCGTATCGCGATCAACCGGCACATCCGCCGCGGCGGCAAGGTCTGGATCAACATCTACCCCGACCGGCCGCTGACCAAGAAGCCCGCAGAGACGCGGATGGGCTCCGGCAAGGGTTCGCCGGAGTGGTGGGTCGCCAACGTCAAGCCGGGCCGGGTGATGTTCGAGCTGTCGTTCCCCAACGAGAAGGTGGCCCGGGACGCCCTGACCCGCGCGATCCACAAGCTGCCGATGAAGTGCCGGATCGTCCGGCGCGAGGGCGGTGAGCTGTGATGGCCGTCGGATCCAAGGACCTTGCGCCGGGCAACCTGCGCGGGTTCGACGACGAGCGGCTGGTCGAGGAGCTGCGGAAGGCCAAGGAAGAGCTGTTCAACCTCCGCTTCCAGTCGGCCACCGGCCAGCTGGAGAGCCACGGCCGGCTGCGTGCCGTCCGCCGTGACATTGCCCGGATCTACACGGTGATGCGCGAGCGCGAGCTGGGCATCACCAGCGGGCCGGAGTGAGCGCGGAATGACCGGGAGAGAGTGAGATGAGCCAGCCCACCGACGTTGCCACGCCGCAGCGGGCCGCAGGCCGCGGGTACCGCAAGACCCGCCGCGGGTACGTGGTCAGCGACAAGATGGACAAGACCCTCGTCGTGGAGGTCGAGGACCGGGTCAAGCACCCGCTGTACGGCAAGGTCCTGCGCCGCACGAGCAAGGTCAAGGTGCACGACGCGGCCAACGCCGCCGGGGTCGGCGACCTGGTCCTGATCATGGAGACCCGCCCGCTGTCGGCGACCAAGCGCTGGCGGCTGGTGGAGATCCTCGAGAAGGCGAAGTAAGGGGTTCCGTCAGGCTCCGGGACTTCTCGGACCGGAGAACCAGCGTGACGACAGGAGTAGCACAGTGATCCAGCAGGAGTCGCGGCTTCGGGTCGCCGACAACACGGGTGCCAAGGAGATCCTCTGCATCCGCGTGCTCGGCGGTTCGGGTCGCCGCTATGCCGGTATCGGCGACGTCATCGTCGCGACGGTCAAGGACGCCATCCCCGGTGGCGCGGTGAAGAAGGGCGACGTGGTCAAGGCCGTCGTCGTCCGGACAGCCAAGGAGCGGCGCCGTCCCGATGGTTCCTACATCCGCTTCGACGAGAACGCCGCGGTGCTGCTGCGCCCCGACGGCGACCCGCGCGGGACGCGCATCTTCGGGCCCGTGGGTCGCGAGCTGCGGGAGAAGCGCTTCATGAAGATCATCTCGCTTGCTCCGGAGGTGTTGTGACCATGGCCAGGACGCGGATCAGGAAGGGCGACACCGTCCAGGTGATCTCGGGGGCCGCCGCCGGCCGGACCGGCAAGGTGATGGCGGTCTACCCGGACACCCAGCGGCTGCTGGTCGAGGGGATCAACCGGGTCAAGCGGCACACCAAGGTGGGCACGACCGGTCGCGGCGGCAAGACCGGCGGGATCATCACCCAGGAGGCGCCGATCCACCTGAGCAACGTGATGCTCGTGGATCCGGACACCAAGAAGCCCACCCGGATCGGCATCCGGGTGGACACCATCGACCGGGACGGCCGCGCCAAGCCGGTGCGGGTCCGGGTCGCCAAGCGTTCGGGTAAGGACGTCTGAGGATGAGCACCGATACCGCAACCCCGGCCGAGCGCACCCAGGCGCCGCCGCCGCGCCTCAGGCAGCGCTACCGCACGGACATCGCTCCGGCGCTGCGCGAGGAGTTCGGCTACCCGAACGTCATGCAGGTGCCCCGGCTCGTGAAGATCATCGTGAACATGGGCGTCGGCGAGGCGGCCCGCGACTCGAAGCTGATCGAGGGCGCCGTCCGCGACCTCGCCACGATCACCGGGCAGAAGCCCCAGGTGACCAAGGCGCGGCGCTCGATCGCGCAGTTCAAGCTGCGCGAGGGGATGCCGATCGGCGCGCACGCGACGCTGCGCGGCGACCGCATGTGGGAGTTCCTCGACCGCCTGCTCAGCCTGGCGCTGCCGCGGATCCGTGACTTCCGCGGCCTGTCGCCCAAGCAGTTCGACGGGCGCGGGAACTACACGTTCGGCCTGAACGAGCAGGCCATGTTCCACGAGATCGACCAGGACAAGACCGACCGGGTCCGGGGAATGGACATCACGGTCGTGACCACAGCGACAACGGATGACGAGGGCCGGGCGCTGCTGCGCCGCCTCGGCTTCCCGTTCAAGGAGAGCTGACGTGGCGAAGACGGCGCTGATCAACAAGGCGGCGCGCAAGCCGAAGTTCGCGGTGCGCGGCTACAGCCGCTGCCAGCGGTGCGGGCGGCCGCATTCGGTCTACCGCAAGTTCGGGCTGTGCCGGATCTGTCTCCGGGAGATGGCTCATCGGGGCGAGCTGCCCGGCCTGACCAAGAGCAGCTGGTGAGCCGGCGATGGCCACCAGGACCCCGACCCGGCCGAACCGGTCGATGCGTGCGGAGAAGGTCGTGACCCTGCGGTCCCGGATGCCCGTGCACCTGGTGACCCTGCAGCACGACGTACCCACGTACGTGAGCAAGCCGGCCCAGCCGCCGGAGCGGTCCGACGAGGACCGCCCTGCCCCGGAGGCAGCCGAGCCGGATGAGCAGAAGACGACGCCGAGGGGCCGGACGGTGGCATCCGGCAGCGGGACCACGGCGAGAAGGAGCGGACGACCCCGATGACCATGACGGATCCGATCGCGGACATGCTCACCCGTCTGCGTAACGCGAACTCCGCGTACCACGAGGACGTGACCATGCCCTACAGCAAGCTCAAGGCGCACATCGCCGAGATCTTGAAGCAGGAGGGCTACATCGCCACGTGGGCCGTCGAGGACGCCGAGGTGGGCAAGAAGCTGACGATCGCGTTGAAGTACGGCCCGAACCGTGAGCGCTCGATCTCCGGCCTGCGCCGGGTGAGCAAGCCGGGCCTGCGGGTGTACGCGAAGTCGACGAACCTGCCGCGGGTGCTGGGCGGGCTGGGCGTGGCGATCCTGTCGACGTCCTCCGGCCTGCTCACCGACCGGCAGGCCAAGACCAAGGGCGTGGGCGGGGAAGTCCTCGCCTACGTCTGGTGATCGGGGAGGCGAGCATGTCCCGCATCGGCAAGATGCCGATCTCCGTCCCCTCCGGCGTCGACGTGACGATCGACGGCCGCGACGTCGCGGTGAAGGGCCCCAAGGGCGCGCTGCAGTACTCGGTGGTCGCGCCGATCGACGTCACGCGCGACGACGACGGCACGCTGCGGGTCACCCGCCCGGACGACGAGCGCACGTCGCGCGCGCTGCACGGCCTGACCCGCTCGCTGATCGCCAACATGGTCACCGGGGTCACCCAGGGCTTCGAGAAGAAGCTGGAGATCGTCGGCACCGGGTACCGGGTGCAGGCCCGCGGGGCGAACCTGGAGTTCGCGCTCGGCTACAGCCACCCGATCACCGTGGTGCCGCCCGACGGGATCAGCTTCACCGTCGAGGCGCCGACCCGGTTCTCGGTCTCCGGCATCGACAAGCAGAAGGTCGGCGAGGTCGCGGCGAACCTGCGCAAGCTGCGCAAGCCCGACCCGTACAAGGGCAAGGGCGTGCGGTACGCCGGCGAGCAGATCCGCCGCAAGGTCGGGAAGGCTGGGAAGAAGTAATGGCGATCGCTGTGAAGCGCAGCGGGGCCGGCCGCGGTGACGTGGCCGCGCGCCGCCGGCGGCACGTTCGGGTGCGCAAGAAGGTGCTCGGCACGACCGCCCGGCCACGACTGGTGGTCACCCGCTCCGCCCGGCACGTGCTGGCCCAGGTGGTCGACGACAGCGTCGGCCGGACGCTGGCCTGCGCGTCGACGATGGAGGCGGACCTGCGCACCATGCAGGGGGACAAGACGGCCAAGGCGCGCCGGGTCGGTGCGCTGCTCGCCGAGCGGGCCAAGGCCGCCGGGGTGCAGGCCGTGGTCTTCGACCGCAGCGGCAACCAGTACCACGGCCGGATCGCGGCCCTCGCGGACGGCGCGCGCGAAGGGGGCCTGACACTGTGACTGACACTTTGAACAGGCCCGCACACCTCGAGAGAAGGAACGACTGATGCCCGGACCCCAGCGGCGTACCGGCGGTGTCGGAGGCGAAGGCTCCGGCCGCCGCGACCGCCGGGAGCGTGACAGCCGGCGCGGCGGCGACGGGGGGGCCGAGAAGACCGCCTTCGTCGAGCGAGTCGTGACGATCAACCGGGTGGCCAAGGTGGTCAAGGGC
>JBKPQU010000272.1:0-2611 GCA_046734255.1 Actinomycetota bacterium | reverse complement strand
GCGCACGGCCTCCGGCGCGGCCACGGACGCTAGAGGTAGAGGCCGGTCTGGCCGTCCTCGACGCGGGGCGCGGCGACGGCGTGGATGTCCCGCTCACGCAGCAGGACGTACTGCGTGCTGTGCAGCTCGACCTCGGCGCGGTCCTCGGGGTCATAGAGAACCCGGTCGCCGACCTGCACCTGGCGCACGTGCTGCCCGACAGCCACCACCGCGGCCCAGGCCAGCCGCTTGCCGACGGAGGCGGTGGCCGGGATCACGATGCCGGCCGTGGATCGCCGCTCACCCGGCTCGCCCTCCACCGACACGAGCACGCGGTCGTGCAGCATGCGGATCGGCACCCTCGCCGACGCCTGGGCGGCACCGGCCGGTGGCGGCACGGTGACCGGCACGGTGACCGGCACGGTGTCCGGGCCAGGCAACGGGATCGAGGTCATGCTCACCCTGGAACGCTATCGCGGCGACGGATCGGTGGTGACGCCAGTGGCTGCTCAGTGGTTGCGGCGGCGGAGCAGGACGGCCAGCCCGACGACTGCCAGCACGGCAGCGGCGACCGCGCCGACCCGCTCCAGCCGCCACCCGCCCTCGGGCGTGCGGGTCGCCTCACGCAGCCGCTGAGACAGGTCGGCCATGGCGCGCCGGGCCACCTCGCGGGGGGAGGTGCGCACCACGAGCTCGTCCACGGTCGCCGCCAGCTTGGCCCGCCGCTCGACGATCGCGCGCTCCAGCACAACCGGATCGCTGGGCAGCTGCGGCCCGCTCGCGGTCGACGCCGGCCCGGCGGCCCTGCTGCCATCAGCGCTCACGATCCCACCTCCGTCACCGGTAACCCTATGCCGCCACGGCGCCCGCGGCGATCGGCCAGGCTCCCTCCGGCGGGCCGACCCCAGGGGGCCCGGCCGCGGTTAAGGTGGGCCTGACCACCTACAACGCGCGAATACCAGGAGGTCTCCTTGCCGCAGTTGGCTCCCGGGGACGTCGCCCCGGACTTCACGCTGACCGACTCCACCGGCTCGCGCGTGTCGCTGAGCGGGCTGCGCGGGCGCCAGGTGATCGTCTACTTCTACCCGGCGGCGATGACGCCCGGCTGCACCACGGAGGCCTGCGACTTCCGGGACAGCCTCGAGGCCCTCAACGCCGCCGGCTACGCCGTGGTCGGGATCTCGCCCGACCCTCCGGAGAAGCTGGCGAAGTTCGCCGAGCGGGACGGGCTGACCTTCCCGCTGCTGTCCGATCCCGACCACGCGGTGATGGAGGCGTGGGGTGCCTGGGGCGAGAAGTCGCTGTACGGCAAGCCCGTGGTCGGAGTGATCCGCTCGACCGTGGTGGTCGCCCCCGACGGCACCGTGCAGATCGCCCGGTACAACGTCAAGGCCACCGGGCACGTCGCCGCGCTACGCCGCCAGTTGGAGATCTGAGCCACCGGCGCGGCCCTGACCGTACGCTGGGTCCCGCGCGGGAGTGGTGTAACTGGCAGCCACGCAGGATTTAGGTTCCTGTGCCTTCGGGCGTAGGGGTTCGAGTCCCCTCTCCCGCACCATCGGCATCCGTACTCGAACCCCAGGGGTTCGAGTCAGGCCAATCTCCCGCACCATCGGCATCCAATCTCCCGCACCATCGCTGACCGCCGGACACCTCGGACGGTGCGCGAGTTCGGTCCCCTCCACCGCTCTCGCGCACCGCCCAGCTGTTGCACCCGGAGTTCGGTCGCACCGCCGCCGCGGATTGGTGTGACCTACGTCACCCCGATCGGCCGCGGCCGGCCCGGCCGGTCAGGAGATCGGCTGCTTCGAGAGCACCTCGTCGGCCAGCGCGCCGCGGGGGGCCGGCACGGACGCCTGCGCCCGTGACTCCGCCGGGATCTCGGGCGCGACGTCGTCCGGGTTGAGCAGGCGGAATGCCAGCCCGGCCGCGGCGCCGCCGAGGCACTGGACGACGACGTAGATCCCCCAAAGGATGGGCGAGAGGATGCCGGAGACGACCACCCCGGCGCCCACCGCGGGGTTGAAGACACCCCCGGAGATCCCTCCCACCGAGACCGCGCCTGCGAGCACCGTGAGTCCGATCGCGAGGCCGTAGAAGGAGTTCACCGGGTGGTCCCTGCTCGTCGCCACGTTGAGCACGACGTAGGCCAGCGCGAAGGTCACCAGCAACTCGGCCACTGCCGCGGCACCGAAGCGACCGTGGGCGGTGAACGCGCCGCCGTCGGGGCCGTGCCCGACCACGAGCCGTCCCATCACCCCGGCCAGTAGCGCGCCGAGGAGCTGGCTCCCGATGTAGGGCGCGATCTCCCGGGACGACAGCCGGCCACGCGCCACGACCGCGACGGTCACCGCCGGGTTGTAATGCGCGCCGGAGACGTGTTCCCCGGCGAAGACCAGCGCGGCGAGCACGCCGCCGATCGCCAGCGGCGCCAGGGGTGCGCCACTGATCACTGACGTGCAGATGGTGAACGTGAGGAAGAACGTGCCGAGGAACTCGACGGCGTACTTGCGCACGGGATGCCTCCAGGACGTCGACGGTGCGGGCGGCCGCCGGAGGTCGAAGCCCGGCTGCCCCGGCAGCCGGCGGGAAAGTCGATGCCGTTATCGGCGGCGCCGGCCCGGGCTTGAGC
>JBKPQU010000271.1:0-6350 GCA_046734255.1 Actinomycetota bacterium | reverse complement strand
CGGCCAACGCGCTCTGGCTCTTCAAGCACTCCAAGGTCGGCGACGTGGTGATCTACCGCCACAGCCCCCGTTCCCTGGAGTGGGGCAACGGCTACACCGCCTGGGACATGCCGTTCAGCACCTGGGCCTCCGGCACCTGACCCGCGCTTCGGTGCCGACTGCGCGGAGTTGTGCTTATCCGCGATGCCCACGGTGTGACACCGTCCCGACGGGAAGCCCACGGCGTGACACCGTGGCCATCTGGGGTCGGCGTGACGCCGCGCAGTACGGGTCGTAGTCGGCGCCAGCCCTTCGGTGCCGACTGTGCGGAGTTGTGCTTATCCGCGATGCGCACGGTGTGACACCGTGCGCACCGGAAGAGCACGGTGTCACACCGTGCTCATCAGGGTCGGGGATCACTGGCCGGACTCACCGGCCGGACTCACTGGCCGGACGGCACGATCCTGGCGAGGACCGCCACCGCGACCGCGAGCACGAGGGTGATCGTGGCGTCGAACCGTCGGGAGCGGACGAGCAGGCCCAGGCAGTACTCGGGCGGCAGGACGGTCCGAGCGACCGAGGCGAGCAGCAGCGCGGCGGCGAGGACGTACCCGCCCAGGCGGAAGTCGACGAACGCGGTCACCACCACCGAGGCCGCCACCATCAGCAGCACCACGGTGAAGACCGCGCGGCGGACGATCAGCGGCGGCCGCAACGGCGTGGAGGGCGGCGCGGCGACGACCGGAAGCTCCCCGGTGGCCGGGTCGGTGAGCATCGGCTCGCGCCGCCGTCCACCGCCGGGGGGCTCGGTGGGCTCACTCATCGGGCGTCCTCGTGCTCCGTATCATCCGTATCAGTGGGGCATCGGTGTCGTGTCAGTGCGCGAAATGTCGGGTACCGGTGAGGTACATGGTCACACCCGCCGCCGCGGCCGCGGCAACGACCTCCTCGTCCCGCACCGACCCGCCCGGCTGGACGACAGCGCGCACCCCGGCGTCGATCAGGACCTGCAGCCCGTCCGGGAAGGGGAAGAAGGCGTCGGACGCCGCCACCGCGCCCCGCGCCCGGTCCTCGCCCGCGCGCTGGACGGCCAGCCGGCAGGAGTCCACCCGGTTCACCTGGCCCATCCCGATCCCCACGCTCGCGCCGTCCGCGGCCAGCAGGATCGCGTTGGACTTCACCGACCTCACCGCGCGCCAGGCGAACTCCAGGTCGGCCAGCGTCGCGGCGTCCGCGGGGTCGCCGGCGACCAGCTTCCAGGCCGACGGATGGTCCCCCGGGGCGTCCAGGCGGTCCGCCATCTGCATCAGCAGCCCCCCGTACAGCGACCGGGTCTCGGCGCGCGGCCCGGCCGGGCGGGGGGCGCATCGCAGCAGGCGCAGGCCCTTCCGCGCCGTCAGCACCTCGACGGCGTCCGGGTCGAAC
The DNA here is from genome assembly GCA_046734255.1 of Actinomycetota bacterium. Lineage (GTDB taxonomy): Bacteria > Actinomycetota > Actinomycetes > Actinomycetales > Kineosporiaceae > JBKPQU01. The sequence continues at coordinate 4,946 of JBKPQU010000271.1, read as the reverse complement.
GACGGCGCGACCATCACCTCGGTGAAGACCTCGGCGACCTGCTCGGCCATCGCCAGGGTCACCGGCCGGTTGGCGGCGATCACGCCTCCGTAGGCCGAGACCGGGTCGCAGGCGTGCGCCTTGCGGTGGGCGGCGGCGAGGTCGTCGCCGAGCGCGATCCCGCACGGGTTGGCGTGCTTGACGATCGCCACGCAGGGTCCGGCGAAGTCGTGCACGGTCCGGTACGCCGCCTCGGCGTCCAGATAGTTGTTGAAGGACATCTCCTTGCCGTGCAGCTGCTCGGCACGTGGGAGCCCCTGGGCGCCGTCGCCCGCGGCGTACAGCGCGGCGGGCTGGTGCGGGTTCTCGCCGTAGCGCAGCACCGACACCCGGTCCCAGGTGCCGCCCACCCAGGCCGGAAAGCCGGACCCGTCGTCGGTGGGCGCCAGCACGTTGCCCATCCACGAGGCCACCCCGATGTCGTAGGTGGCAGTGTGGACGAACGCCTCGGCGGCCAGCCGCTGCCGCTGCGCCAGCGTGAAGCCCCCGGCGGCCACGGCATCCAGCACCTCCGGGTACCGGCCGGGGTCGACGACGACGGCGACGCTTCCGTGGTTCTTCGCCGCTGCCCGGACCAGCGCGGGCCCACCGATGTCGATCTGCTCCACGCACTCGTCCGGCCCTGCTCCCGACGCCACGGTCTGCCGGAACGGGTAGAGGTTGGACACGACGAGGTCGAAGCCCTCGATCCCCATCCGTTCCAGTTGCTCGACGTGTTCGGGCAACCGGCGGTCGGCGAGGATCGCCGCGTGCACGGCCGGGTGGAGCGTCTTGACCCGGCCGTCCAGGCACTCCGGGAAGCCGGTCAACTCCTCGACCGCCGTGGCCGGGACGCCGGCAGCCGCGATCCGCTCCCGGGTGGAGCCTGTGGAAACGATCGCCACCCCGGCCGCGTGCAGGCCACGGGCCAGCTCCTCGAGCCCGGCCTTGTCGTACACCGAGATCAGCGCCCGCCGGACCGCCGTCCGCTCGGCCCGCGGCTCAGCCACCTGCGCGGTCATCACCCCAGCTTCACCCTCCTGCCGTCCACGCTCCATCCACGACCGAGCATCCGGGCCACGACGTCGACCAGCATCTCCCGCTCGACCACCTTGATCCGCTCATGGAGCGACGCCTCGTCGTCTCCGTCGAGGACCTCCACCGCCCGCTGGGCGACCACCGGACCCGTGTCGGTGCCCGCGTCGACCAGGATCAGCGAGCAGCCGGTCACGCGGACTCCGTAGTCCAGGGCGTCGCGGACGGCGTGCGCGCCGGGGAAGGCAGGCAGCAGCGCGGGATGCGCGGTGATCGTGCGGCCGCCGTAGCGGGCCAGGTACTGCGCGCCCAGGACCCGCATGAAACCGGCCAGGACCACCAGGTCGGGTGAGAACACGTCCACGGCACGGGCCACGGCGGCGTCCCAGCTGGGACGGTCGGGGAAGTCGTCCGGGGAGACCACCGCCGTGGGCACGCCGGCGGCGCGGGCCCGTTCGAGGCCGGGCGCGTCCGCGCGGTCCGAGATCGCCGCGCGCACCTTGATCCGCGGGCCCTCGGGACGCCGGGCGGCGTCCAGCAGCGCCTGGAAGAGGCTTCCCGCGCCGGAGAGCAGGACCACGACCCGCCCGGCGGTCGCCGAGGTCGGCTCGTCGGTCACACCCGCAGACGATAGCGGCCCGGCCGATCCGTGCCTTCGGCGAACCGCCCCGGCTAGAGCGGCGTCGGGATCAGATCGGGGTGGGTGTCGTCGGGCGTCCGCATCCGGTTACGCCCCGCCCGTTTCGCCTCGAACATGAGGTCGTCGGCCTGGTCGACCAGGGCCCAGACCTCGTTGACGGCCGCCTCCTCGTCACCCACCGCGGGCCTGTCCCAGGCGAGACCGATGCTCAACGTCACCGAGGTCGGGGTGCACCGGCGGGGGACCTCACGCAGGATCCGCTTCCCCACCTCGGTCAGGTCCGGCGGGTCGAGGACGAGCACGACCGCGAACTCCTCCCCGCCGAGGCGGACGACGAGGTCGTCGGCGCGGACGCAGGCCCGGACCGCGTGCGCCACCTGGCGGAGCACCTCGTCCCCGACGAGATGGCCGTGCTGGTCGTTGACCCGCTTGAAGTGATCGACGTCGGCGACGATCACACCGAGCGAAACCCCGCGCCGGGCGGCGCGAGCCACGAGCTCGCCGGTGCGCGCCTCCAGCCCGCGGCGGTTCAGCAGGCCGGTCAGCGGGTCCGTGGTGGCCAGTTCGTGTTCCCTGTCCAGCGCCCGGTCCAGCCGGCGGCGCAGGACGATCACGACCGCGGCGGGGCTGGACGTGGCGTAGGCGGCCGTGACCACGTGCAGGGCCAGGACCGGCCAGGGCTCGCCGGCCAGGAAGAGGATGGCGGCAGAACCGAGGATCGCGGCCGGCGTCTGGACCAGCAGCAGGCGGGAGGAGCCGAACAGCGCCACGGTCAGCGTCGGTAGCGCGAACAGCGCGATGGCCGCCTTCGGCTCGGCCTGGCACCACGCGGTCCCGGCGAGGGTGGCGTCGGCGCCCAGCGCCATCGCCAGCAGCACGACGGCCGACACGCCGCGGGCCATCACCCACGCCGTGACCAGAGAAGCCGCTCCGGTCCCCAGCTCCACGGCCACCCCCCAGCCCGGCCGCAGGTACCCGGGGACCACCACGGTGATCACCGACAGCACGCTCCCGGCCACCAGGATCGGAGGCACGGCTCGGCTGAGGAGCGGCGTCGTGCCCTCGCTCCCCATGTCGGGGTGATCGGCCGTTGGGCCGAACGGCTGAAGCCCGATCTGCGGGACACCCCTTGGCCCTGCCCCCGGCCGGTGGCGCGGCATCGGCCATCATCGACAGGGTGGCGGGCATGGCAGGCGTGGCGGAGGCGACTCAGCGCGCCCGGGGCCGGATCCGGCTGTTCGGCCTGCTCATGGCCGCCCTACTGATCGTGATGACACTGCCGCTGCCGTTCCGGCTGGCGGGGATCGCCTTCGCCGCCGGTGCCATCTTCATGGCGATCCGCAGCCTCGCCGCCCTGGCCAGTCTGCGCCGCCTCGGCGTCCGCTCCCGCGGGCAGGTCGGGCTCTCGCTGGGGCTCGGGGTGGCCGCCGTGCTCCTGCTGTTCCTGGCCGCGGAACTGGCGTACTACCCGGTGGTGGCGGACTTCGAGCGGTGCTCGGCGGGGGCGAACACCCGCACAGCACAGCAGGCGTGCGAGCAGCGCTCCCAGCAGCGCCTGGACGAGATCCTCGACCGCCTGCGGCGGATGTCGGGATCCGGCGGCGGCTGACGCCGCGCCACGCGGCGCCGCGCCTTGCATTGCGCCGGGGGCGGTGCCGGGCCAGGCTCGGGGGATGCCGACCCGCCTCGACGGTGTCGTGATCGACACCGCGGATCCGACCGCACTTGCTCGTTGGTGGTCCCGGACGCTGGGGTGGCCGGTGACCTCGGAGGGGGCCGAAGACGCCGTGGTCGAGCCTTCCCCGGACGGCGGTGAGCGCGGCCTGTCGCTGGTCTTCGGCTTCGTCGACGACCCCAAGACGGTCAAGAACCGCCTCCACCTGGACCTGCGCAGCGACTCGCTGCAGCACCAGGCCGAGCTGGTGCAGCAACTGATCGACAGCGGCGCCGCCCACCGGGACATCGGCCAGGGTGAGGTGCCCTGGGTGGTGCTCACCGACCCGCACGGCAACGAGTTCTGCGTGCTGGAGCCGCGCGACGTCTACACCGCCGAGGCGGGACCGGTCGCCGCGCTGGTGGTGGACGCCCTCGACCCGGCCGGGCTGGCGCGGTTCTGGGCCGAGGCGATCGGGTGGCGGGTCGAGGGCGAGGACGAGACCGTGCCCCGGCTGCGCCATCCCGACGGCCGCGGTCCGTTCCTGGAGTTCGTCCCCACCCGCGAGCCGCACAAGGTGAAGAACCGGGTGCACCTCGACATCGCACCGGAGGCGGGGGAGGACCATGCCGCGGCGGTCCAGCGCCTGATCGACCTCGGAGCCAGCCCGGTGGAGATCGGGCAGTCCCAGGCCCCGCCGGGAGATGTGACCTGGGTGGTGCTCGCCGACCCGGAGGGCAACGAGTTCTGCGTGCTCACCCCGAGGTAGGGGGTGGAGGCGTTCCTGGCCGGCCTGCTCGCCGGCCTCGGCGTCGCTGTGCCTCTCGGCGCGGTCGGCGTCCTGCTGGTCCAGGAGGGAGTGACCCGCGGGTGGCGCCCGGCGGCGGCCGGTGCGACCGGGGTGGCACTGGTGGACGGCGGCTACGCCCTCGTCGCCGTGGTCGCGGGCACCGCGGTATCCAGCACCCTGGCCGGGCGGGAGCGGGCGATCCAGGTGGTCGGTGCCGTCGTCCTGCTGGCGGTCGTGGCGCGCGGGCTGGTGGGTCTGCGCCGCCGCGACGCGGACGCCGCCGCGCTGGGCGAGCCGCCGAGCGCGCAGGTGCTGCGGCGATTCGTCGCGCTGACCGCGGTGAACCCGCTGACCGCCGTCTACTTCGTCGCGCTGACTGCGAGCCTCGGCAGCCGGGTGAGCGGGCCGGCGGCCGGCGCGGCGTTCGTCGCGGGGGTCTTCCTCGCGTCGTGGGCGTGGCAGCTCGTGCTGGCCACGGCGGGCGCGGCGGGCGGTTCCCGCATGCCCACCTGGGCGCGCACGGCGACCAGCCTCGCGGGGTACGCCGTGGTCACCGGGTACGCCGTGCACCTGGCCCTGGGTGGATGAGGTCCTCGCCGCGAGCCGGGTCAGCCCGCCGGCCAGGGCTGCGGGGAGGCCAGCACGAGGGCGGGTCGCCCGCTGGCCAGGTCGGGACCGTGGCCGATCGGCTGCCAGCCGAGCGAGCGGTACAGCCGCAGCGCCGGGGTCTCGTCGTCCCGGGTGACGAGCCAGGCCCGACGCAGGCCCGACCGCGCCACCGCGGCCCGCAGCAGCGCCGTGCCCAGCCC
>JBKPQU010000270.1:0-15864 GCA_046734255.1 Actinomycetota bacterium | reverse complement strand
GGAAGCAGGGGGGCGTAGCGAGCGCTACGCTGGAGCGGCGGACGAGCCGGGCAGGCGGCCGCGTCGGGCGATTCCTGCCCGCCGAGGAAAGTCCGGACTCCACAGGGCAGGGTGGTGGGTAACGCCCACCCGGGGCGACCCGCGGGACAGTGCCACAGAGAACAGACCGCCGGTGCGCAGCCCTCGGGTTGCGCGACCGGTAAGGGTGAAACGGTGGTGTAAGAGACCACCAGCGCGCCGGGTGACCGGCGCGGCTCGGTAAACCCCACCCGGAGCAAGGCCAGACAGGGAGCGTTCGAGGGTTGCCCGCCCGAGCTCCCGGGTAGGCCGCAACCGCCGCACCCCGCGAGGGGTGCGCGACGAGGGCGCCGGTGACGGCGTCCCGAGATGGATGGCCGCCGCCCGGCCGGGGAGACCCGGCCGGGGCACAGGATCCGGCTTACAGTCCGGCCCGCCCCCCTGACCACCCCGACATGTCCGGTCGAGCGTCCGGCGCCGGAAGATATCCTCCGGGCGGCCCCGGGAGGGGGGACCCGTCCGGGTGAGCGCGGCGGGCGCGGGTTGCGCGCCCGCGGGGGCCTCTGGTGCGGTGGTCTGGTCACGGCCCGGCACCGGGCGCGCGGGAGGGGGATCATGACGACCGTGGAGCGCCGGAGGGCGGCGCGCGCCAACCAGCGTGCCGCGGCCTTCATCCGCTTCCAGATGCTCGGTGATCATGAGGCGATGCACCTCGTGCTCGCCGAGGCTGCCGAGGACGACCTGGCGCGGCTGGGCTTCGTGACCGCGCTCGCCTCGATCGCGGGGTCCGTGGCCACCCGCGCGTTCGGCCACGACGAGGCATTGGAGTACCTGCAGCTGGTGGCCGGCAACAGCGCGGCCCTGCACGACGCCGACGACATCGACCGGTACTTCGACACCTGACCGGGTTCCCGCCGGGGTGCCGGCCGGGCTGTGACGCCGCCGACCTGGCAGCCGCGTCGGTCCTGGTCAGCTACCGAGCTCGGCGGCCACCAGGGCGGCGCCGATGATCCCGGCCTCGTTGCGCAGCGCCGCCGGCACGATCGGGGTCCGCAGCTTGAGCAGCGGCAGGAACTTGTCGCTCTTCTTGCTCACCCCGCCGCCGATGACGATCAGGTCCGGCCAGACCAGGTCCTCCAGGGTCCGGAAGTACTTCTCCAGCCGCTTGGCCCAGTCCTGCCAGGAGAGGTCCTTGCGCTCCCGGACGCTGTCGGCCGCGCGGGTCTCGGCGTCCGCGCCGTCCACCTCGATGTGTCCGAGCTCGGTGTTGGGAACGAGCCGCCCGTGCAGCAGCAGCGCGCTGCCGATGCCGGTGCCCAGCGTGCAGACGACCACGACGCCCTGGACGTCGCGCGCGGCCCCGTACCGGGCCTCGGCCAGCCCGGCGGCGTCGGCGTCGTTGACGACGTGCACGGCGCGCTTCAGCTCCTCGGTCATCAGCGCGTCGACGTCGGTGTCGATCCAGGAGGGGTCCACGTTGGCCGCCGTCCGTGCCACGCCGTGCTGGATCACCGCGGGGAACGTGACCCCGATCGGACGCCGGCCGGCCTCGCGGCCGAAGCCGTGCACGATCCCCTGAACCACGGCCGCCACCACATGGGGGGTGGACGGCGAGGGGGTCGGCACCCGTACCCGCTCGGCGACCAGCCTGCCGTCGGCGAGATCCACTGGGGCCGCCTTGATCCCGGAGCCCCCGATGTCGACGCCGAAGCCGCGCCCGGAGCGCACGGTCCTGGGAGTTCTCATGGTCACGGACCGAGCCTAGGGGCAGATACGCGACACTTCGACTCTGCCCGATGCGGGTCGCGGGAGTGTCAGGGAAGGGTGAGGATCTCCGCGCCCGAGTCGGTGACCAGCACGGTGTGCTCGAACTGGGCGCTGCGCCGGCGGTCCTTGGTGACCACGGTCCAGCCGTCGTCCCACATGTCCCACTCGTGCATGCCGAGCGTCAGCATCGGCTCGATCGTGAAGGTCATGCCCGGCTCGAGCACGGTGGCGTGGTGCGGCGCGGAGTCGTAGTGCGGGATCACCAGGCCCGAGTGGAACGCGGTCCCGATCCCGTGCCCGGTGAACTCCCGGACCACGCCGTACCCGAAGCGCCGGGCGTACGCCTCGATCACCCGTCCGATCACGTTGATCTGACGGCCCGGGGCGACCGCCCTGATCCCGCGCATCATCGCCTCGTGCGTGCGCTCCACCAGCAGGCGGGACTCCTCGTCGACGTCCCCGACGAGGTACGTCGCGTCCGTGTCACCGTGCACGCCGATCCCGTCGACGGTCAGGTAGGCGGTGACGTCGATGTTGACGATGTCGCCGTCCGCCAGCACCGTCGAGTCCGGGATGCCGTGGCAGATCACCTCGTTGATGCTCGTGCACAGCGACTTCGGGAAGCCCTTGTAGCCCAGCGTCGAGGGGTAGGCGCCGTGATCGAGCATGAACTCGTGCCCGATCCGGTCCAGCTCGTCGGTGGTGACGCCCGGCGCGACGTGCCGGGACACCTCGACCATGGCCTGCGCGGCGATCCGGGCGGCCAGCCGTATCCGCTCGATCGTCGCGGCGTCCTTGACCTCCGGCCCGTCGTACTCGGCCGGCGCGGGCCGGTCGACGTACTCCGGTCGCGGGATGGACGGCGGGACGGCGCGCCGCGGGCTGAGTGTGCCAGGGGCGAGTGCGCCGAGGGGGGCAGTGGACCCCGCACCCGGCGGCGAGGTGCCGATCGGCGTGGCCATGCCAGGAGTCTAAGCGGGGCCCCTGATGGCCGGTGGCGACCGCGGACCTTCCCCCGCCCGCCGTGGACCCGTGGCGCAGGCGAACGGATGGCCGCACCATCCAAGGTCACTTAGGCTCCCGGGTATGGAGGAGCCCCAGTTCTGGTTCAACGTGAGCACCGGGCAGGTGGAAGAGACGGAGAACAAGAGCCAGTCCAAGGACCTGTTGGGCCCCTACCCGACCAGGGCCGAGGCCGAGCGGGCGCTGCTGACCGCTCGCGAGCGCACCGAGAAGTGGGACGAGGAGGACCGTCGCTGGCGGGACGGCGACCCGGAGGACTAGGCGCGGCGGTCACGGTCACGGCGTTCACCGGTAGCGAATGCCGCTGGTGCGCCGCGCCCGGCTGGCGCAGGGTCTCCTCATGAACGGCGGGCCGGATTCGCGAATGACCCTCGGGGTGAGCATGGGCCGCGCCGCGACCCGCGATCACGTGCTGACGGTGGCGCGGGTGGCCGAGGACGCGGGGTTCGACGTCCTGACCGCCGCAGATCATCTCGGCAACCCCTCGCCGTTCGCGATCCTTGCCGCGGCGGCCGCGGTGACGGAGCGGATCCGGCTGCGGACCTACGTCCTCGACCTGGGGTTCCACAACCCGGCGCTGCTCGCCCGGGACGCCGCCACGCTCGATGCGTTGTCCGGCGGCCGCCTGGAGCTCGGGGTCGGCGCGGGGCACATGCGGCACGAGCACGTCGACGCCGGCCTGCCGTTCCCGCCGCACGCCGAGCGGGTCGCCCGCTCGGAGGAGGCCCTGGTCGACGTGGTCCGCCGGTTGGCGAGCCCCGACCATGTGCCGGCGCCCGTGCAGCAGCCGGTGCCGGTGGTGGTCGGCGGGTGGGCCGTGGCGACGCTGGCGGTGGCCGCCCGGCACGCCGACGTGGTCGCGCTCGGTGGGCTGGTCCAGGTCCCGGGACGCCCGGCGGGCACGTTCCGGCTCGCGAGCGCGGCGGAGACCGACGAGCGGGTCGCCGACCTCGGCAGCCTGCTGGCCGAGCATCGCGACCCGGCCCGCACGGCGCCGGTGCTCGACGCGCTGCTGCAGAGGGTCGTCGTCGACCGACCGCCCGAGCAGACCGCCGAGGAGATCTCCGCCGAGAGCGAGGGCCGGTTCAGCCCTGCGGAGGTGCTGGACTCCCCGTTCCTGCTGATCGCCGCCAGCCCGGCCGAGGGCGCGGCGGAGCTGGAGCGGCGCCGCGAGCGGTGGGGGATCAGCTCGTGGATGACCCACGACTGGGGGGCGCCGGGCCTGGCCGCCGTCCTGGCGCACCTCCGGTGAGCCGCGTGGTCGTCGACGACACCGGCACCCGCCTGACGGTCCCGGAGGATCCTGGCCGGGTCGTGTCGCTGGTCCCGTCGCTGACGGAGTCCGTCGCGGTCACGGCACCGGGCCTGCTGGTCGGGGCGACGCGGTACTGCGACCATCCCGAGGACCTGGACGTCGTGCGCGTGCGCGGGACCAAGAACCCCGACGTGGAGGCGGTGATCGGGCTCGCGCCGGATCTCGTGCTGGCGGCCGCGGAGGAGAACCGCGAGCCCGATCTCGAGCGGCTGCGCGTGGCGGGGTTGGCGGTCTACGTCACCGACATCCGCACCGTCGCCGGCGCGCTCGCCAGCCTGGCCCGGATGCTCGATGCGTGCGGCCTGGCCCGGCCGGCATGGCTGGACGACGCGGGGCGGGCGTGGGCGGGCTCGCCCCTGGCGGACGGCGGCGGACGGCTCCGCGCCGTCATCCCGGTCTGGCGCCGCCCGTGGATGGCGCTCGGCCGGGACACGTTCGCCGGGGACGTGCTGGCCCGCCTCGGCGTCGACAACGTGCTCGCCGACGACGCCGAGCGCTACCCGCGGATCCGCCCGGACGATCTGCCCGCGCACGACCTGGTCGTCCTGCCGAGCGAGCCGTACGCCTTCACCGCCGCCGACGGTCCGGAGGCCTTCCCGGGCCGGCAGGTCGTGCTGGTCTCGGGGCGCCACCTGACCTGGTACGGCCCCTCGCTCGCCGAGGCCCCGGCCGTGCTGCGGGCCGCCCTCGCCGCCCCGATCGCGCGCTGACGGGCTCGAGCGGGGAGAGCGGATGATCCACGCGCACGGGACGAGGCCCGGCGGATCCGATCGTGCGGCGGCGATCGCCCGCGATGCGCTGCGTGCCCACCGGGTCGCGCCGGGGGCCGGGCTCACGCTGCTGGAGGTATCGGAGAACGCCACCTTCGCCGTCGACGATCCGGACACCGGCGAGCGGTCCGTCCTGCGGGTCTACCGTCCCGGGTACCAGACCCGCGCGGGGATCGAGAGCGAGCTGGCCTGGATCCGGGCGCTGCGGGCGGACCGGGTCGTGGACACCCCCGCCGTGCTTCCCGCCGCCGACGGCTCGCTGGTCGTGGTCGGGCGCCACCCGGACGGCGAGTGGCGCCACGCCGTCCGGTTCGCCTGGGTGGACGGCGTGCCGCCCGCCGACGGCGCGCTGGTCGAGGGTTTCCGGACGCTCGGGACGATCGCCGCCCGGCTGCACGCCCACGCCCGCTCCTGGACGCCGCCGGCGGGCTTCACCCGGTTCCGCTGGGACTACCGGACCACGATCGGCGCCGACGGGCGCTGGGGCCGGTGGCGGGACGGGATCGCCGTCGGCCCGGCGGAGCGCGAGGTGCTCGGCCGGCTGGACGGCGTGCTGCGCCGGCGGCTGGCCGCCTTCGGAGCCGGCCCGGAGCGGTTCGGTCTCGTGCACGCCGACATGCGGCTGGCGAACCTCCTGGTCACCGGGCCGGGGGCGGTGTCCGGGCATGCCCCCGGCACCGTCCACGTGATCGACTTCGACGACTGCGGTCTCGGTTGGTACATGTACGACCTCGGCGCCGCGCTGTCGTTCATCGAGGACGATCCCCGGGTCCCGGAGCTGACCGCGGCCTGGGTGAGCGGGTACCGCCACCTGGCGCCGCTGTCGGCCGCCGAGGAGGCGGAGCTGCCCACGTTCGTGCTGCTGCGCCGGCTGCTGCTGGTCGCGTGGATCGGCTCGCACGCGGACACCGAGCTCGCACGATCGATGGGCGCGCCGTTCACCGGGCGCAGCTGCGACCTCGCCGAGGACTACCTCAGCAGGCACTGAGCGCGCGGCGCCGAACCCCGGACCGACCCGGGGGTGCGCCGGCTACTCGAACGTGTGCTCCGGCCCGGGGAAGCGACCCGCCCCGACATCGGCCGCGTACGCGCGGGCGGCCTCCAGCAGCACAGACTTCAGGTCCGCGTAGCGCTTGACGAACCGTGGCGCGCGGGACTGGTTGAGACCCGCCATGTCCTGCCAGACCAGCACCTGGGCGTCGCACTCGGGTCCGGCGCCGATGCCGATCGTCGGGATGTCCAGCGCCTTGGTCACCTCGGCGGCCACCTGCGCCGGCACCATCTCCAGGACGAGCGAGAACGCGCCGGCCTGCTGCAGGGCGAGCGCGTCGGCGACCATCCGCTCGGCGTCGTCACCCCGGCCCTGGACCCGGTAGCCGCCGAGCGCGTGCTCGCTCTGCGGCGTGAAACCGAGGTGGGCCATCACCGGCACGCCGGCCCCCGTGACCATCTCCACGGCGGGGACGACCGTCCGCCCGCCTTCGAGCTTGACCCCGTGCGCCATGCCCTCCTTCATCATCCGGATCGAGGTGTCCAGCGCCTGCTGCGGCGAGACCTGGTACGACCCGAACGGGAGGTCGGCGATCACCAGCGCGCGGCGCGCGCTCCTGGTGACCGCCCGGACCAGCGGCAGCAGCTCGTCGACGGTGACCGGCAGCGTGGTCGGGTAGCCGAGCACGTTGTTGGCCGCCGAGTCGCCGACCAGCAGGACGGGGATCCCCGCCTCCTCGAAGATCTGCGCGGTGTACTGGTCGTAGGCAGTGAGCATGGCCCAGCGCTCGCCACGCTCCTTCATCTGGCGCAGGTGGTGCACCCGCACCCGGCGTGGCGGGCTCGCCCCGCCCTGGGTTGTGCCCCCGCCGTCCGCAGCCGTACCCGGGCCCTGCCCGTACGGCGCCGGTAGCTCGCTCACTGGCCCCTCCAGCCCGCCGCGAGGTGCGGCGTCCTGCTCATTCTGGACGAGTGGCCAGGTAGGCCGCCCGCCGGGAGAAAGAGTGGGATCTCACAGTGGATCTGGAATCTCACGCGTGGGGCTCGTTCTCCCTCCACCGGCTGGTGATCGGCAGCCGGCGGTCCCGGCCGAAGGCGAGCGCGGAGATCTTGGTGCCGGGGGCGGACTGGCGGCGCTTCCACTCCGCCCGGTCGACCATGCCGACCACGCCGTCGACGACCCCGGTGTCGAAGCCGGCGGCGATCAGCTCCTCGCGGCCCATCGCACCGCCGACGTAGGCATCCAGCACGGCGTCCAGCAGGTCGTAGGCGGGCAGGCTGTCCTGGTCGGTCTGCCCGGGACGCAGCTCCGCCGACGGCACCTTGGTGATGGTGTTCTCGGGGATCGGCGGGGTCTGTCCGGTGCGGCCTGCCTCGGCGTTGCGCCACCGGGCCAGGGCCCAGACCAGCGTCTTGGGGACGTCCTTGAGCGGGCCGAAGCCGCCGACCGAATCCCCGTAGATCGTGGAGTAGCCGACCGCGAGCTCGGACTTGTTCCCCGTGGTCAGCGTCAGGTGGCCCTCCTGGTTGGCCAGACCCATGAGGATCACGCCGCGCACCCGGGCCTGCAGGTTCTCCTCGGCCACCCCGGTCAGCCCGAGGGAGTCCAGGAACGCCTGCACCATCGGCGCGATCGGGACGATCCGGTAGTCCAGCCCGGTGCGCTTGGCGAGGTCGGCCGCGTCGTCCCTGGAGTGCTCGCTGGAGTACCCGCTCGGCATCGAGACGCCGACGACGTTGCCGCTGCCCAGGGCGTCGCAGGAGATCGTCGCCACCAGCGCGGAGTCGATCCCGCCGGACAGGCCGAGGATCACCGAGGAGAAGCCGTTCTTGGTGACGTAGTCCCGCAGCCCGACGACCAGCGCCCGGTACACCTCGGCCTCGGCGTCCAGGCCCGGAGCGATCCGTCCCGGCCGCGGCTCGTACCGGGGGACCGGCGGCAGGCCGAGATCGACCTGGACGACACCCACCCGTCCCGGTGCCGTGCCGGTCCCGGTGCCGGTGCGCGGCGCATCCGAGCCGGCGACCGGCCGGTCCACGAGGTCGAGGTCGGTGACCAGCAGCTCCTCCTCGAACTGCGCGGCCCGGGCGAGCACCCGTCCCTCGGCGTCGACGACGATCGAGTCGCCGTCGAAGACCAGGTCGTCCTGGCCGCCGACCATGTTCACGTAGGCGAGGGGGCAGCCGGCCTCGCTCGCCCGGCGCGAGACCAGGTCCAGCCGGGTGTCGTCCTTGTGCTGCTCGTACGGCGACCCGTTGATCACCAGGAGCAGGTCGGCGCCGGCCTGCGCGGTCTCGGCCACGGGCCCGCCGTCCTGCCAGAGGTCCTCGCAGATCGCCATCGCGACGTCCACCCCGCGAAGGCGGACGACGGTCAGGTCCCGGCCCGGGACGAAGATCCGGAACTCGTCGAACACCCCGTAGTTCGGCAGGTGGTGCTTGGCGTAGGTCGCCCTGACCCGGCCGCCGTGCAGCACGGCCGCGCGGTTCTGCGGCCAGCCCTTGGGGACGCCGGGCTGCTCCGGGTCAGGGACCCCGTCGCCGTCAGTCGAATCAGGCCAGTCGGCGCGGTCGAGGTAGCCGACGACGACCGGCAGGTCGCCGAGCCCGTCGGCGACCAGGGCCGCCGCGAGGTCGGCCAGCGCCTGGCGGGATGCGCGGACGAAGGAGGAGCGCAGCGCCAGATCCTCCACCGGGTACCCGGTCACCACCATCTCGGGGAAGGCGACCAGGTGCGCGCCCTCGGCCGCCGCCGCGCGAGCCCATCGACGGACCAGCGCGACGTTGTTCGGGAGGTCACCGACCGTGGGGTTGACCTGGGCGAGCGCGAGCCGCAGCTGAGGCATACCTCGAGCGTAGAAGGCCGCGGGCCGGTGCACCTGCGGTGGCGGGCAGGGTGGCTCAGCCGCCCGGGCGAGGTGTGATGACCAGCGTCTGGGCGCCGGCCCCGACCACCCCGCGCCGGTCGCGCAGGGTCGAGGTGGCCAGACCGGTGCCGGTCGGCTGGTAGCGGCTCCGGGCGTCCAGCAGGAGCCAGTCGCCGTCCACCGGCCGGGACAGGTGAACGTCGAGGTCGATGTTGACGAACTGCCACTCGTTCCAGTCCAGCGCCGCGGAGATGCCGTTGCCGGAGTCGGCGATCAGCACGGCACGCTGCAGGCCGCTCGCCTCCTCGCCCTCGACCAGCGGCACCCGCGCCCGGGCCCAGGCCGCCGCGTCCCCGAAGCCCTCCGGGTCGCCGGCCGCGGCGCGCCACTCCATCGCCTTGGCGTACCCGAACGCCCAGCTCGCCATCACCGGCGGGCAGTCCTCGGGGGCGGGGACGCCGTCCCCGTCGGGGCCGACGTCGGGGGTGGCCGGCGCGTCGGGCGGAGGGCGGCGGACGAGCCACGTGCGGAGCCGCAGCACCTCGCCGTCCCCGGCGGACAGCGTGGCCTCGGCCAGCGTCACGAGCCGCCCCGGCCGGACCACGCGGGCGCGGGCACGCACCACGCCGACGGGGACCGGGCGGAGGAAGTCCACGGACGCCCGCAGCGCCACCAGATCCGGCCGGCCGGCGACCCGCTCGCAGGCGCGCACCAGCAGCGCGGACGGCGGCCCGCCGTGCATCATGCCGGCGGACCAGGGGCCGACGCTGGCCGCGGTGGCGGCGAAGGACTCCTCCAGCGTGTCCAGCATGCCGCCGTCCGCCGCAGGTGCAGATCCGGTCGTCGCGTCGGCGGCCGGGGCCGCCCTGAAGAAGGAGTCCGCCACGCTCGCCGACGCTAGCCGGGTGTTCGGCGCCGCGATTAACCGGCCCGTAACACGCGCCGAGCATTGTGGGGCCGGACGGCAGGGATCTCTCCTCAGGGGGATCGATGCAGCTGCGGCCTGTGCGGAGGGTAGGGGCGGATGGATAGGCAGCAGGAGTTCGTGCTCCGGTCGGTCGAGGAGCGCGACATCCGGTTCGTCAGGTTGTGGTTCACCGACGTGCTCGGTTCGCTCAAGTCGGTCGCGGCCGCACCGGCCGAGCTCGAGGGCGCCTTCGCTGAGGGAATCGGCTTCGACGGCTCGGCGATCGAGGGGCTGGCCCGGGTCTACGAGGCCGACATGCTGGTCAAGCCGGATCCGTCGACGTTCCAGGTGCTGCCCTGGCGGGGGGACCACCAGGGCACCGCGCGGATGTTCTGCGACATCCTCACCCCGGACGGCGAACCCTCGATGTCCGACCCGCGGCACGTGCTCCGCCGGGCCCTGTCCCGGGCGGCGAGCCACGGGCTGACCTTCTACACGCACCCGGAGATCGAGTTCTACCTGCTCAAGCCGGATTTCAAGCCCGGCGAGGAGCCCGAGCCGGTCGACCAGGCGGGCTACTTCGACCACGTCGCCAGGGGCAGCACGCACGACTTCCGGCGTGCCGCGATCACGATGCTGGAGTCGATGGGCATCTCGGTGGAGTTCAGCCACCACGAGGGCGGGCCCGGCCAGAACGAGATCGACCTGCGCTACGCCGACGCGCTGTCGATGGCCGACAACATCATGACCTTCCGCGCGGCGGTGAAGGAGGTCGCGCTGCAGCAGGGCGTGCACGCGACGTTCATGCCGAAGCCGTTCGCCGAACACCCCGGATCGGGCATGCACACCCACGTGTCGCTGTTCGAGGGCGACCGCAACGCCTTCCACGAGGCCGGCGGCCCGTACCAGCTGAGCAAGGTCGCCCGGCACTTCATCGCCGGGCTGCTCGCGCACGCGGCCGAGATCACCGCGGTGACCAACCAGTGGGTGAACTCCTACAAGCGGCTGTGGGGCGGCGGCGAGGCGCCGTCGTTCATCTGCTGGGGCCACAACAACCGCTCGGCCCTGATCCGGGTGCCGATGTACAAGCCCGGCAAGGGCAACTCCACCCGGATCGAGTACCGGGCCCTGGACAGCGCCTGCAATCCCTACCTCGCGTTCGCGGTGATCCTCGCGGCCGGGCTGAAGGGCATCGACGACGCCCTCGACCTGCCCGACGGCGCCGAGGACGACGTGTGGGCCCTGACCGACGGAGAGCGCCGTGCGCTGGGCATCCGCCCGCTGCCGACGACGCTCGAGCACGCGATCGCGCTGATGGAGGAGTCAGAGCTGGTCGCGGAGACGCTGGGGGAGGGCGTCTTCGACTTCTTCCTGCGCAACAAGCGGCAGGAGTGGGAGGAGTACCGCCGCCAGGTGACGCCGTTCGAGCTTCGCCGATACCTTCCGCAGTTGTGAGCGGCCGGCCGAACCACGGGGGGAACCACCCGCCCGGGGAGGCTCCGAGGCTGCTGGTCGTCGAGCACGAGGCCGACGCCGGGTTGGGCCGCATGGATGCGCCGCTGGCCGGTGTCGCGCGCCTCGACATCCGCCGGCCCTACCTCGGCGACGCCGTGCCCACCGATGCCGCGGGCAGCGGCTTCGACGGCGTCGTCGTCCTCGGCGGGGAGATGGGAGCACTCGACGACTCGACCGCGCCGTGGCTGCCGGCGATCCGGCAGATGATGGCCGGTGCGGTCCGGGTCAGGCTGCCGGTGCTGGGCATCTGCCTGGGTGCGCAGCTCCTCGCCGCTGCCTGCGGCGGCCGGGTGGAGCGGGGCACCGCGGGGCTGGAGGTCGGCCTGGTCCGGATCGAGCCGACGCTCGCGGCACTGGACGACATCCTGCTCGGCCCGGTGACGACCGCGCTCGGCGACGGCCCCGGGCAGGCGCTGTCCGCCGCGCAGTACCACCAGGACGCCGTGGTCGAGCTGCCGCCGGACGCCGTCCATCTGGCCTCCGGCGGCTCGTACCGCTACCAGGCCTTCCGGATCGGACCGGTGGCCTGGGGGCTGCAGTACCACCCGGAGGTCACCCAGGAGGACTTCGCCACCTGGGTGCGCTTCGGCCACGGCTCGCTGGTCGGTGCGGGGCTCGATCCGCGCGAGCTGCTGCAGGCGGTGATCGCAGCCGAGACGCCGCTGCGCGCACTGGCGGAGGAGCACGCGACCGCGTTCGCGGCCACGCTGCGGACCGGAGTGGGCAGGTTACGGTAACCGCGTGGGCCTTCCGCGCCAGGTCACCCTCGCCGGGCAGCTGGCGCGCCTGGGGTTCTCCGATCCCGCGCGGGCGCAGCGGCTGCTCGAGGAGCCGGCGCTCGCCGGCCTGATCGACCCGCTCGAGGACGTCTTCGACGACGGGGTCCTGGTCGCCCTCGGCGACGTCCCCGACCCCGATCTGGCGCTGGCCGGGCTGGCCCGGATGATCGACGGCCTGCGCTCCGGCGCCGACCCCGAGCGGGACGGCGCGGGAGCCGCTCCCGTGCTTGCGGCGCTGCGCAGCGGAGGCCCGGTCCGCGACCGGCTGCTGGCCGTGATCGGCAGCTCCGCCGCCCTGGCCGACCACCTCGCGCGGCATCCCGAGCACTGGACGGCGCTCCGCGGGGAGCCGGACGCCGGCGACGACCGGGACGACCTCCTGGCCGCGGTCGGTGCCGACCCCGGCGCGGCGGTCCCGGTCGCCACGGGTGACGTGACCTCCTGCCACGACGCGCTGCGGGTGGCCTATCGGCGCCGCCTGCTGGCGATCGCCGGCGACGACCTCACCAGTCCCGATCCGGTCGCGCGGATGCCGGTGGTGGCCTCCGCCCTGACCGATCTCGCCGGGGCGACGCTGGAGGCGGCGCTGGCGATCGCGCGCGCCGAGCTGCCGGTCGAGGAGGCTTCCCCCGGCAGTGCCCCTCCCGGCTGCCGGATCGCGGTGATCGCCATGGGCAAGTGCGGCGGCGGCGAGCTCAACTACATCAGCGACGTCGACGTGATCTACGTCGTCGAGCCGGTGGAGGGCGAGGCCGCGACGCCCGAGCAGGAGGCGGCCGCCCTGGCCTACGGCGCGCGGCTGGCCGGTGGCCTCTCCAGGGCCTGCTCGACCGTCACCGGCGAGGGTTCGCTGTGGGAGGTGGACGCGGCGCTGCGGCCGGAGGGCAAGCAGGGCCCGCTGGTCCGCACGGTGGCCAGCCACCTGAGCTACTACCAGCGGTGGGCGCAGACGTGGGAGTTCCAGGCGCTGCTCAAGGCACGCCCCGTGGCCGGCGATCGGGCGCTCGGCCGCGCGTACCTCGAGGCGCTCCGCCCGCTGATCTGGAGCGCGTCCGAGCGGGACAACTTCGTCGAGGACGTCCAGGAGATGCGCCGCCGGGTGGAGAGCAACGTGCCGGCCCGGGACGCCGACCGCCAGCTCAAGCTCGGCCGGGGAGGGCTGCGCGACGTCGAGTTCAGCGTGCAGCTGCTGCAGCTGGTGCACGGCCGGGCCGACCCGCGGCTGCGGACCGGCAACACGCTGGAGGCGTTGGAGGCGCTGAGCAACTTCGGGTACGTCGGCCGGGACGACGCGGCCGAGCTCGACCAGGCCTACCGGATGCTGCGCACCCTGGAGCACCGGATCCAGGTGTTCCGGCTCCGCAGGACCCACGTCGTCCCGCGCAGCGAGGCGGACCTCCGCCGGATCGGCCGCTCCTTCGGCTTCCGCCGGGACCCGCCCGCCGAGCTGACCGAGCTGTGGCGGCGGCACGCGCGCGAGGTGCGCCGGCTGCACGAGAAGCTGTTCTACCGGCCGCTGCTGGCCGCCGCCGCGCGGCTGACCACCGACGAGGTGCGGCTGACGCCGCAGGCCGCGATCGCACGGCTGGCCGCGCTGGGCTACCGCGACCCCGAGGGCGCGATGCGCCATCTGGGCGCGCTGACCGGCGGGGTGAGCCGCCGCGCGGCGATCCAGCGGCAGCTGCTGCCGGTGATGCTCGGCTGGTTCGCCGACGGCGCCGACCCGGACGCCGGCCTGCTGGCCTTCCGGCGACTCAGCGAGGGGCTGGGCAGCACTCACTGGTACCTGAAGATGCTGCGGGACAGCGGGGCGGCGGCCGAGCGGTTGGCGCACGTGCTGTCCGCCAGCCGCCTGGTCGCGGAGCTGCTCGAGTGCGGACCCGAGGCGGTCGCGATGCTCGGCGAGGATGCCGAGCTGGACCCGCGGCCTCCCGACGCGCTGCGCGAGGCGGTCGGCCGGGCAACCTCCCGGCACGACAGCCCCGAGGCGGCGGTCATGGCGGCCCGGGCGGTGCGCCGCCTGGAGATCGTCCGCACGGCGATCGGTGACCTGGTCGGGATCACGGACCTGGTCGCGGTCGGCGAGGCGCTGAGCGCGTCGGCCACCGCGGCGGTGGACGGCGCCCTGACAGCGGCCACGACTGCGGTGTCGCAGCGGTTCGGCGGCACCCTGCCGACCCGCGTGCTGGTGGTGGGCATGGGCCGGCTCGGCGGGGGAGAGCTGGGCTACGGCAGCGACGCCGACGTCCTGTTCGTGCACGACCCCCTGCCGGGCGCCGATGAGGAGGACGCCCAGCAGGCCGCGCTGCAGGTGGTCAGCGAGCTGCGCCGGCTGCTGGTTCTCGCCGGGCCCGAGCCGCGGCTGGAGGTCGACGCGGACCTGCGGCCGGAGGGCCGGAACGGGCCGCTGGTCCGCTCGCTGAGCTCCTATGCGCAGTACTACGAGCGCTGGTCGCTGGCCTGGGAGGCGCAGGCGTTGACCCGGGCCGCGCCGGTGGCCGGCGACCCGGACCTGGCGGCACGCTTCGTCGAGCTCATCGAGCCGCTGCGATGGCCGTCCGGTGGGATCTCCGACGCCGGGGTGCGCGAGATCCGGCGGATCAAGGCGCGAGTGGAGGCCGAACGGCTGCCCCGAGGGGCCGATCCGCACCGGCACCTCAAGCTCGGCCGCGGCGGCCTGGCGGACGTCGAGTGGACGGTGCAGCTGCTGCAGCTGCGGCACGCGCACGAGTGTCCCGGGCTTCGCACGACCTCCACGCTGACCGCGCTGGCCGCGGCGACGGAGGCGCGGCTGATCGCGCAGGTGGACGCGCAGATCCTCGACGTGGCCTGGCGGCTGGCCTCGCGGCTGCGCAACGCCACCGTGCTGTGGCGGGGGCGGCCGTCCGACGCGATGCCCAGCAACGTCCGGGACCTGGACGGGGTGGCGCGGATCGTCGGCTACCCGCCCGGCTCCGCCTCGGAGCTTGAGGAGGACCACCAGCGCGCCACCCGCCGGGCCCGCGCGGTCGTCGAGCGGGTCTTCTACGGCTGACCCACGGCCCCGGGGCGCCCGCTGATCATGGGCCAAAGGGTCGTCTTGGCGCCGGAAACCACCACTTCGCCCATGATCAGCGTCGGGGGCCCAGGCTCAAGACGGCCCGTCCGCCCGCCGATGCTTGATCCGAGCCCGCCGGGTCGCTTGCTGCCGGGCGATCGCGGATCCTGCGCCCGGGGAGATGGACATGGCACGCGTGATGGTCGTGGATGACGACTTCGAGGCCTGCGAGGTCATCGCCAAGCAGTTGCGCGAGGCCGATCACCGGGTCGTCACCGCGCACGACGCGCCGACCGCGATGACGCTGGTCCGGCAGATCGGCGACCCCGACGTCTACGTCGTCGACGTCGGGCTGCCCGGCATCAACGGCTTCGAGTTCGTCCGTCGGGTGACCGGGGAGCGGCCCTCCTCGATCCCGACGATCTTCCTCGCCGGGCGCACGCTGCTGGACACCGAGCGCGGGCGGGCCCCGTGGGCGAGCTTCCTGGTCAAGCCGTTCCACGCGAGCGAGCTGCTGCGGACGATCCAGACCGTCCTCGACCGCAAGGTCGCCAGCGGAGGAGTGATCGAGCCCGGCTGGTAGCCGAGATCGCGCCGCCGGTCATCGGGCCCCCGCGGCCCGCTCCGGACCGAGAAGCCGCACCAGCAGGCGGGGGTCGCCGGGCCAGGCGGCGAGGAGCACATCCCGGGGCACCTGGCGGCCGGCGTACCGCAGGGCGAGGGCGACCACGACGATGTCGTCCAAAGGGCCGATCACCGGCAGGAACTCCGGGATCAGGTCGATCGGGCTGGCCACCCACACCCCGGCGAGGGCCACGGCGACCTTCGCCCGGCGTGGTACCCGCGGATCCCGCCGGAGCCGCCTCACCGTGGTGA
>JBKPQU010000269.1:0-4723 GCA_046734255.1 Actinomycetota bacterium | reverse complement strand
GTCCGGGGTGTTCTTCCTGCTCGTGCTGCAGATGCAGGTGTCGCTGGGTTACACGCCGCTGCAGGCCGGGCTGGCCACGCTGCCCTCCAGCGCCCTCATGATCCTTTTCTCCAGCCGCATGGGGGACCTGGGTCAGCGGATCGGACCGCGGTTGCCGCTGACCGTCGGCCCCCTGCTCGCCGCTGCGGGAGTGCTGTGGCTGTCCCGGCTGCAGCCCGGGGACGGCTACCTCACCGCGGTGCTGCCCGGCATCCTGCTCTTCGGAGCGGGCTTGACGATCATGGTGGCGCCGCTCACCGCGACGGTGATGGCGGCGGTGCCGCAGCACGAGGTCGGGGTGGCCAGCGGCGTGAACAACGCGGTGGCGCGCTCCGCCGGGCTGTTCGCGGTCGCCGCCCTGCCGGCGGTGGCCGGCCTCTCCGGTCGCGGCTACGAGGATCCGGCGCTGCTCACCCCCGCGTACGCGACCGGCCTGACGATCTGTGCCGTACTGCTCGCGGTCGGCGCGCTGATCTGCGCACTCGGGCTGCCCCGCCGGGCCGGTGTGCGCGGGGCCGAGCCCGCACCCGCGACCGCCGAGGTCCCGGCGGAGCGTGTCCTGGTTCCGGCGGGCGCCAGGGGCATGCAGGATCTCCCGTGCGTGAACCCGTGCGCCGGGCCGGGCCAGCCGCCGAGCATGCGCTGAGCCGGCGGCAGGAGCGACGTCGCCATGAACCGGGCAGCCGCGGTGGACAGCGGGCGCTGGCAGTTCTGGATCGACCGCGGCGGGACGTTCACCGACGTCGTCGCCCGCCGTCCGGACGGGCGGCTCGTGACGCACAAGCTGCTCTCGGAGGACCCGGCCCGCTACCCGGACGCCGCGGTGGCCGGGATCCGGGCCGTGCTCGGGCTGGACGCCGGCGCCCCGATCCCGGCCGAGCGGGTCGAGACCGTGCGGATGGGCACGACGGTGGCGACCAACGCGCTGCTGGAGCGCACCGGCGAGCGCACCGCGCTGGTGATCACCCGTGGGTTCGGCGACGCCCTGCGGATCGGCTACCAGAACCGTCCGCGGATCTTCGACCGGCAGATCGTGCTGCCCGAGCCGCTGTACGAGCGGGTGATCGAGGTGGACGAGCGGATCACTGCGGACGGCACCGTCCTCCGCGCCCCCGACCTGGACCGCCTGGCCGGGCCGCTCCGGCAGGCCCACGCCGACGGGATCCGCGCGGTCGCCGTGGTCTGCCTGCACGGGTACCTGCATCCCGCGCACGAGCAGGCGATCGGCGAGCTCGCGCAGCGGATCGGGTTCACCGAGGTCTGCCTGTCCAGCCAGGTCAGCCCGCTGATGAAGCTGGTCTCCCGGGGCGACACCACCGTGGTCGACGCCTACCTGTCGCCGGTGCTGGACCGCTACGTCCGCCGGGTCCGCGAGCAGACCGGCGGCGTGCGGCTGATGTTCATGCAGTCCAACGGTGGCCTCGCGGAGGCCGGCCACTTCCGCGGCAAGGACGCCATCCTCTCCGGGCCGGCCGGCGGCATCGTCGGGATGGTCCGGATGTCTCAGCTGGCGGGCTTCACCAAGGTGATCGGGTTCGACATGGGCGGCACGTCCACGGACGTGTCGCACTTCGCCGGCGAGTACGAGCGCGTCTCGACGACCCAGGTGGCCGGCGTCCGGCTGCGCTCCCCGATGCTCGACATCCACACGGTGGCCGCCGGCGGCGGGTCCGTCCTGCACTTCGACGGGAGCCGCTACCGGGTCGGGCCGGATTCCGCGGGCGCCGTCCCCGGCCCCGCCTGCTACCGCGGCGGCGGCCCCCTGACCATCACCGACGCCAACCTCATGCTCGGCCGCATCCAGCCGGGGCACTTCCCGCGGGTCTTCGGGCCGGACGGCGACCAGCCGCTGGACGTCGACGTCGTCCGGAGGCACTTCATCGAGCTGGCCGAGCGGATCACCGCCGAGACCGGCGACCGCCGCTCTCCCGAGCAGGTGGCGGAGGGGTACCTCCAGGTCGCGGTCTCCAACATGGCCAACGCGGTCAAGCGGATCTCGGTGCAGAAGGGCCACGACGTCACCGAGTACGTGCTGACGACGTTCGGCGGCGCGGGCGGGCAGCACGCGTGCGCTGTGGCGGACTCGCTCGGCATCGAGGTCGTGCTCGTGCCGCCGATGGCCGGCGTGCTGTCCGCGCTCGGCATCGGCCTGGCCGATACCACGCACCTGAGCAGCCGGACGGTCGAGCTCCGGCTCGAGCCGCAGGCGATGGACCGGCTGCACGAGGCTGCCGCCGCGCTGGAGGAGGCAGCCCGGGCGGAGCTGCTCGGCCAGGCCGTGCCGGAGGAGCGGATCCGGATGACCCGCCGGGCACACCTGCGCTACGACGGCACCGACACCGCGGTGCCGGTCGAGCTGACCGACCCCGGCACGATGGTCGGCGCCTTCGAGACCGGCTACCGCACGACGTACTCGTTCCTCATGGACCGCCCGATCATCGCCGAGAGCGTCTCGGTCGAGGGGACCGGCCTGACCGAGACATCCGACCTCGGCCAGCTGGGCGATTCCGTTGTGGCACAAGGGGCCGGGCCGGTCGAGACCGTCGAGCTGCACACCGGTGGGGTGTGGCGGCGCGTGCCGCTGCACCGCCGCGACCGGATGTCGGCCGGGGAGCAGGTGACGGGGCCCGCGATCATCGCCGAGGCCGACGCCACCACGGTGGTGGACGACGGCTGGCGGGCGCGGATGACCGGGGCGGGACACCTGGTGATCGAACGGATCCGGCCGCGGGGCCGGGCCCGGGTCGGCACCGAGGCCGACCCCGTGCTGCTGGAGATCTTCAACAACCTGTTCATGTCGATCGCCGAGCAGATGGGCACCCGGCTGGAGTCCACCGCCCAGTCGGTGAACATCAAGGAGCGGCTGGACTTCTCCTGCGCGCTGTTCGACCCCGACGGCAACCTGATCGCGAACGCGCCGCACATGCCGGTGCACCTCGGCTCGATGGGCACCAGCGTGCAGGAGGTGATCCGCCGCAACGCGGGCGCGATGAACCCTGGTGACGTCTACGCGGTCAACGACCCCTACCACGGCGGCACCCACCTGCCCGACGTCACCGTGGTCACCCCGGTCTTCGACGCCGCCGGCGAGGACCTGCTCTTCTTCGTCGCCTCCCGCGGCCACCACGCGGAGATCGGCGGGCTCACCCCCGGCTCGATGCCCGCGGCCAGCCGGGAGGTGGACGAGGAGGGGGTGCTGTTCGACAACTGGCTGCTGGTGGCCGGAGGGCGGTTCCGCGAGGCGGAGACCCTGCGGCTGCTCACCGGGGCGCGGTACCCCTCGCGGGACCCGGACACGAACATCGCCGACCTGCGGGCGCAGATCGCGGCCAACACCAAGGGCATCGAGGAGGTCGGCAAGATGATCGACCACTTCGGCCTGGACGTCGTGCAGGCCTACATGCGCCACGTGCAGGACAACGCCGAGGAGGCGGTGCGCCGGGTGATCGATGCGCTCGGCGACGGCGAGCACCGGTACGAGATGGACTCCGGCGCGGTGATCCGCGTGCGGGTCTCGGTCGACCGCGCCGGGCGGAGCGCGACGATCGACTTCACCGGCACGACGCCGCAGCTGCCGACCAACTTCAACGCGCCGTCCTCGGTCGCCACCGCCGCGGTGCTGTACGTGTTCCGGACGCTGATCGACGACGACATCCCGCTGAACGACGGCTGCCTGCGCCCGCTGCGCATCGTCGTCCCCGCGCACTCGATGCTCGCCCCGGTCCACCCGGCCGCCGTTGCGGCAGGGAACGTCGAGACCTCCCAGGCCGTCACCGGTGCCCTGTACGCCGCGCTGGGCATCCAGGCCGAGGGGTCCGGGACGATGAACAACATCACCTTCGGCAACCGGCAGCACCAGTACTACGAGACCGTCGGCTCCGGCTCGGGGGCCGGCGACGGCTTCGCCGGAGTGCCCGTGGTGCAGACCCACATGACGAACTCGCGGCTGACCGACCCCGAGGTGCTCGAATGGCGCTTCCCGGTGCTGCTGGAGGAGTTCGCGATCCGGCGCGGCAGCGGCGGCGAGGGCCGGTGGCGCGGCGGCGACGGCGGCGTGCGCCGTCTGCGCTTCCTCGAGCCGATGACGGTCAGCACGCTGTCCGGCCACCGGCGCGTGCCGGCGTACGGGATGGCCGGCGGATCGCCGGGGGCGCTGGGAGCCAACCGCGTGCACCGCGTGGACGGCACCGTGCAGCGGCTGGCCGGCTCCGACTCGGTCGAGGTGGCGGCCGACGACGTCCTGGTGATCGAGTCGCCCGGCGGCGGCGGATACGGCCTCCCGGCGTAGCGGTCGGCTGGCCCAGCTGCCGAAATCCCTTTATCCACAGGGGTTTCGGGCGGTCGGGATTGTCGGTGGTGGCCTCTAGCGTGGTCGTCGTGGGGATGCCGGACGGGGAAGCAGAGCACGAGGTGCTTCGTGCTCTGGCGGGGATCCGTGAGTTGGCCGCGGTGGTGGTGGCGGCGCGGAAGTGGTCGCTGCCGGATGCGGTTCTTCGTACCTCGGTGGCGGAGGCGCACGCCGCGGTGGCGGCGGTGCAGGCCGCGCCGCTCGAACGCGGCCGGGTCGAACCGATCGGACCCGTCCGGGTCCAGGGTGGCCAGCAGCTGCCTCGCCAGCCGGTCGGTCGCATACGGCGGGAGGACCTTGGACTGCTCGGTCAAGAACGCGTCCACCCGCGCAGCC
>JBKPQU010000268.1:0-5208 GCA_046734255.1 Actinomycetota bacterium | reverse complement strand
GTGCTGCTGGCCGGCCACAGCGAGGGCGGGCTCGTCGCGGCCGCGGTCGCGGCGGATCCGTTGGCCGGGGCCGAGTTCCGCATCACGCACGTCGTGATGTTCGGCTCACCGGCCTCCGGGGTCCGCCCCACGCGTGACGTTCAGGTGCTCGCGATCGAGCACACCGACGACGTCGTGCCCCGGCTGGACGGCGCGCCCGACCCCGAGAGCCGGCGCTGGATCACGGTGACCCGCAGCGCCGCGGGGGATCCGCCCGCGCCCGGAGCGGTGGCCGCCGACCCGCTCGTCGCCGCCCACGGCATGCTCGCCTACCGCCGCACGGCCGCCGCGGTGGATGCCTCCACGGCCCCCTCGATCACCGCCTGGCGGGCCGGTGCGGCCGACTTCTTCGCCCGGCCCGGCGCGCGCGGGGCCACGGCAGAGTTCCTCGCCACGCGCTCGGCGACCTGAGCGGACGGGGACCAGGGTGGGCTCACGCAGGCGTGCCTCGATCAGAGGTCGCGCAGCTTCTCCCCGCCCGCCACGGCCTCCCTCAGCCGGGGGCTGGCCCGGTACCGGCCGGTCGGTGTCTCCTCGTGCAGGTGCGCCAGCACGGCAGCGATCCGCCACGCCTGGAGCCGGTCGCCCCATTCCAGCGGGCCGGACGGATGGCCGAGGCCCAGCCGCATCGCGACGTCCACGTCGGCCGCGCTCGCCTCCTTGCGAGCCACGACGTCGACCGCCTCGTTGACCAGCATCGCGATCGTCCTGGCGACGATCCCGCCGGCCACGTCGGCCAGCACGCTGACCTCCGCGCCCGCGGCCTGGCACAGGCCGATCGCGCTGTCCAGCACCGCAGGGGCGCAGCCGCGCGAGGGCATCAACGCCACCCGCGTGCAGGTGGCCGGGTCCCGCGCCCAGTCGAGGATCACGACGCCCGCCGGTGCCTGGTCCAGCCACGAGTGCGCCGGGGCGCCGTCGGTCACCCGCAGCAGGCCGCCCCCGGGAAGGTGCAGACCCGCCGGCACCGGGCCGTCCTCGGTTCGGCTCGCCTCGGGCACCCGGACGACCGCGACGCCCGCGGCGTCGATCCGGTCGAGGAAGGCCGCCATCGGGCCGAAGTCGTCCTCGACCAGCTCGACCCGTTGCGGCGGAAGGCGCTTCGGCTCGGTGCGCGGGGCGTCGTCCAGCGCACGGCGGTCGGCGTAGCGGTAGACACCCTGGCCCGTCTTGCGACCCAGCCGGCCGGCGTCCACCAGCCGCTGCTGGTAGGCGGTCGGTGCGTAGCGCGGGTCGTGGAAGGTCTGCTCCCACACCGTGCGGCTCACGGCGAGGTTGACGTCCTGACCGATCAGGTCCGCCAGCGCGAGCGGACCGATCGGGAAGCCGCCGGCCTCGCGCAGCACCGCGTCGATCGTGGCCGGGTCCGCGACGGCGCGCTCGAGCAGCCGCTGCGCCTCGCCGTGGAACGGGCGGGCGACCCGGTTGACCACGAAGCAGGGCGTCGAGTCGCAGATCACCGGGGTCTTCCCCCAGGCCCGGGCCAGGTCGGCGGCGGCCTCGGTCGTGCCCGGGTCGGTGGCGGCGCCGTGGATGACCTCGACCAGGGCCATCCGAGGCGCGGGGTTGAAGAAGTGCATGCCGACCAGCCGGCCGGGCCGGTCGAGCGCGGATCCGAGCGCGGTCACGGACAGCGTGGACGTGTTGGTCGCGAGCAGGGCGTCGGCGTCCAGCACGCCCTCGACGGCGCGCAGCACGCCGCGCTTGACGCCGAGATCCTCCACCACCGCCTCGACGACGACCCGGCAACCGGAGAGCTCCTCCAGCGCGCGCACCGGATGGACCCGGCCCCCGGCGGCCTCGGCCTCAGCGGCGCTGAGCCGCCCGGCTGCCGCGTCGTGGTCCAGGCGCCGGCGCAGCTCCACCAGGCCGCGTTCCGCGGCGCCGTCCTCGGCGTCGTAGATGCGCACCGGATGGCCCGTCCGGGCCGCGACCTCCGCGATGCCGGCCCCCATGGTCCCGGCACCCAGAACGCCGACGTCGTCCCCCGGCCCGATCCGCGGCACGGCACCTCCCCGCTCGCTGAGCGAAGCCTGCCACGTCCGGGGGTGGCCGACCGGGACGCTGGTCCCTGGGGGCGGCGCCCAGGCCGTCGCTTTCGATAGGTTTGCCGCCGGTGATCGGTTCGCCGGTCCGCGTCGATGGCAGGTCGAAGGGCGCTCGACAGCAGTCGATGAGCTCGACGACGCGTCGAGGTCCGATCTGCTCGGCCAGGCAGGACCGTCGAGGCAGACCCTTGGAGCGGCCATGACGGTGCGCAGATCCTTCCGCCGGGCGACCTACGCCCACCGCGAGGCGCTGGGTCTGCTGGGCGCCGCCCGCCAGGCCGTCGACGAGGCCGAGGGCTCGGCGGTCTACGGACCGGAGGCCCTGGAGGCCCAGGCCGCGCTGGTCGAGCGGCTCCAGCAGACCGCGGAAGCGCTCGGCGGTGGATGGTGGACCGCACCCTGGCAGGCCCTGCTCGGCGAGCGCCGCCCGCTGGGCGAGGACGGCGCGCCCGGGCTGACCTCGCTGATCCGGATCGGTACCGGCCACCCGGTGTCCGAGGGGTTCCCGGTGATCGTCCCGTTCATGGACGGCGGCCACCTCTGCCTGGACGCGGATGCGCGTGACCCGCGGGTGGCCGGCTTCCTGCGCGGCGTCCTGCTGCGGGTGCTGGCGGCGATGCCGCCGGGATCGGTCCGGGTGCTGGCCGTGGACGGCGGCATGCTCGGTGCCACCTTCTCGTCGCTGCGACCGCTGGTGTCGGCGGAGCTGATGAAGCCAACCGCGATCGACCTGGACGGGATGCGCAGCGTGCTGGCCGAGGCGGAGGAGCACGTCCGCCGGACCTCGCCGCAGGACGGGCCGGGGCTGCTGCTGGCGATCGCAACGCTGCCGAACGGCTGCGGCCGTCCCGAGCTCGCCCGTCTCGCGGCGCTCGCGGCCTCCGGCGGACGCTCGGGCGTCCACCTCGTCGTGTGCGGTTACCCGCCGCCGGTGACCGACGGCGGCCAGACGCCGCTGCGGCTGGAGAACACCACGATGCTGACCCGGGCGGGCAGCGAGCACTTCCTGGTCGGTGACCCGCCGGGAGAGCCGTTCGGCGCGGACGGGCGGGGCCTGAACGCGCCGGTCGTGCTGGACACCGGTCCGGGTGAGCACCTGATCGATCACATCTGCCGGCAGGTGGCCGAGCGGGCCGCAGCCGAGGCGGCCGCGCGGGCGAGGATCGATTTCGCCGACCTGCTGCCCGAGCACTTCTGGCAGGAGTCCTCGGTCACCGGTCTGCACACCCCGGTGGGCCGCGCGGGCGAGGTCGAGGAGTGGCTGGCCCTGGACGACGCGACCCCGCACTGGCTGATCGGCGGTCGCAGCGGGTCGGGCAAGACGGTGTTCCTGCTCGACGTCCTGTACGGGCTGGCCGCCCGCTATCCCCCGGACGAGCTGGCGCTGTACCTGCTGGACTTCAAGCAGGGGACGTCGTTCACCGAGTTCGCGCCGACTGTCCGGGACCCGACCTGGATCCCGCACACCCGCGTCGTCGGGATCCAGTCCGACCGCGAGTACGGGGTGGCCGCGCTCGACGCACTGTCCGCCGAGATCGCACGACGGACCACGAAGCTGGCCCAGGCGGGCGTGAGCACGTTCGCCGACCTGAGGACGTCCTGGCGGAGCCTGCGGCTGCCCCGGGTTGTC
This sequence comes from Actinomycetota bacterium, assembly GCA_046734255.1. Taxonomy (GTDB): domain Bacteria; phylum Actinomycetota; class Actinomycetes; order Actinomycetales; family Kineosporiaceae; genus JBKPQU01. Next base: position 1,491 of record JBKPQU010000268.1, on the reverse strand, counting down.
GCCGTGATCGAGGAGTTCCAGGACCTGCTCGCCGGCGACGACGCGGCGGCCGAGCGGGCTCGCACGCTGTTGCTGGAGGTGGCTCGCACGGGCCACTCGGCCGGCGTCCACCTGATCCTTGCCGGCCGGACGACCGCGGGGGTCGAGGTGCTGGCCACCGGCGGTGAGCCGGTTCTGCGGCTGTTCGCCCAGCGGGTGGCGCTGCCCGGTGGCGGATGGGTGCTGGCCAGGCTCAACGACGCCGCGGAGGGCCTGCGCCTGGGCACTGCCGTTCTCAACCATGCGTCCGGGTCGGTCAGGGCCAACCGCCGCGTCCGCTACCCCGACGCCGACCCGGACCAGCTGGGCCGCGTCCGCCGCACGTGCTGGCAGCGTCGTGCCGCGAACTCGGCGCCGCCGTCGGTGTTCGCCGGGTACGCCGAGCAGCACCTGGCCGACGATCCGACGCTGGGGGAGCTGGACCCGCTGGTGTCCCGGCGGCGCGCGCTGCTCGGGCGGTGCGTCGATGTCGGGATGCCCAGCGCGGGGGTCACGCTGGACGGCTCGCCCGGCCGGAACCTGGGCGTCCTCGGGACCCTGGCCGGGGCCGACGTCCTGCACGCGGCCGTGCTCTCGCTCGCCCGCCAGCACGAGCCCGGACGCGCGGAGTTCGTGCTGGCCGGCCTGGTCCCCTCGGCGGATGCTGTGGCGGCAGCTGCCGCGGACGAGCTGCGCCGTGCCGGGCATGTGTGCAGTGACGTCGGCGTCGAAGGCCTGCGAGCCGCGCTCGGCCGGCTGGCGCGCCCGCCCGCCGAGGACGACGACGGGGGCACCGAGGAACCCGAGGCGATCGATGAACCCGAGGACACCGAAACCTCCGAAGAGCCCGAGGACACCGAAGCCTCCGAAGAGCCCGAGGACACCGAGGAACCCGAAGAACCCGAAGACGCCGCGGCCGTCGATGAGACCGAGGACGAGACCGACGGGGACGAGACCGAGGACGAGACCGACACCGAGCACGAACCCGAGGCCCGGGGTGCGGAGGAGGAGGAACCCGAGGCCGAGCAGGACGAAGAGGCCGAGGACGACGGTGAGGACGAGAGCGAGGACGTGGACGAGGGCGAAGACGATGCCGAACCCGTTGCGGCGGAGGCGGATCCCGACGCCGATCAGGAGGTGCAGGCCGAGGACGAGGCCGAGCACGAGACCGACGAAGACGAGACCGAACCCGAGGAGGAGCACGAACCCGAAGCCGAGCAGGTCGATGCGGCCGAGCCGGTGGAACCCGAGCCGGAGGAGCCCGAGCCGGGGGAGGCCGAGCCGGAAGAGCTCGAGCGCGCGGAGAAGGAGGCCGAGCAGCCGCCCGAGGCCACGTACCTGGTGATCTGGGGTGCGGACGCAGCCGGACCGGTGATGGCGGCGGCCAGGGACGAGGTGTCCGGGCAGAGCGGCCTCGACGACCTCCGCACGGTCCTGCGGGAAGGGCCGGTGCGCGGTGTGCACGTCCTTGGG
>JBKPQU010000267.1:0-4080 GCA_046734255.1 Actinomycetota bacterium | reverse complement strand
TGGCAGGTCCGCGGCGGCGGGTACGCCGGCTGCCCGTCCCAGCCGTTCCGGTCCGCCGACCTCGCCGCCGTCCGGCCGTTCTGCGACCTGGTGCTCTACTCGGTGACCTTCAACAACGACCTGGACCGTGACCTGGCCACGCTCGAGGCGTACAGCGCGTTCCGGCGGGAGGTCTCGGCCGTCGGTCTGCGGCACTTCCTCGAGGTCTTCAACCCGAATGCCCCATCGGGCCTGGCATCCGAGCAGGTCGGGGCGTTCGTCAACGACTCGATCGTGCGCTGCCTGGCCGGCGTCACCGGTGCGGAGCGGCCCCTGTTCCTGAAGATGGCCTACAACGGGGCGGACGCGCTGGCGGAGCTGGTCGAGCACGACCCTTCGGTCGTGGTCGGCCTTCTGGGCGGGTCGTCCGGCACCACCCGCGACACCTTCGAGCTGCTCCATCGGGCTCAGCTGCACGGCGGGAGGGTCGCCCTCTTCGGCCGCAAGATCCAGCGCGCGGAGTCGCAGCTGGATCTGGTCGGCCTGATGCGCCCGGTGCTGCGGGGCGAGCTGAGTCCCGCGGAGGCGGTCCGCGCCTACCACGAGGCGCTGGCGAAGGCCGATGTCGCGCCGCACCGCACGCTGGAGGCCGACCTCGAGGTGACCGATCCCGTTCTGCGTTCCGAATGAACGCGTCCACTCGCCCGCGAGCGGGGGTGCTGTGCGCCGGGTCGGTGATCGTGGACCTCGCCAAGGTGATCGACGCCTACCCCGCCATCGACCACCTGGCCACGATCGAGAGCGTGTCCATGAGCACGGGCGGTCCGGGGCTCAACATGGCCGTGGACCTGCGCCGGCTCGGCGCGGCCTTCCCCGTCGGGGTCCACGGTGTCGTCGGCGCCGACCAGCACGGTGCATTCCTGCTGGCCGAGTGTGCGCGCATGAACATCGACACCGCCGGCCTCTCGACGGTGGCGGGAGTCGCCACGTCGTTCACCGACGCGATGGTCGAGCGTGACGGCGGGCGGCGGACGTTCTTCCACCACATCGGCGCGAGCGCGCTGTGGGACGCCTCGACCGCGGACCTCGATGCGCTGGGAGCCCGGATCCTGCACGCCGGAGCGCCGGGCCTGCACCGGGTGATGGACGCCGGCACACCGGACGGCGGCAACGGCTGGACGGCGTTGTTCCGGCGGGCCCAGTCCGCCGGCCTGCACACCAACCTGGAACTCGTCGACATCACGCCGGACCGCATGGCGGAGGTCGTCACGCCCTGCCTGCCCCACCTCGACAGCATCGTGATCAACGAGTTGGAGGCCGGCGCGCTGACCGGCATCCAGGCGGCGACGGGCGGCGTCGACGACCCGGTGGACTGGCCGGCGCTGGAGGCGATGGTCGCTCGCCTGGTCGAATCGGGGGTCTCGACGCTCGCGGTCGTGCATTTCCCGGCGGGCTGCGTCGCGGGCGCACCCGGCGGGCGCATCTGGCGGCAGGGCTCGGTCCGGTTGCGGCGCGAGCAGGTGTGCAACACCGTCGGTGCCGGCGATGCCTTCGCCGCAGGCGTCCTCCTCGGCCTGCACGAGGGCTGGCCCGTCGAGCGGTGCCTGCGGCTCGGGGTGGCGTCCGCGGCGGCGTGCGTGCGCAGCCCGAGCACGTCCGACGGCATTCAGCATGCCGACGCCTGCCTGGCCGAAGCCGATCGCGCCGGCTACCGCCCGACGCCCGCGTCCTCCTAGGACTCCGCCGCCTGCGCCGCCTGCGCCGCCGCTACAGCAGGCCGCGTCGTGCCGCCCACAGCACGGCCGCGATCGGTGCCGTCACGCCCAGCCGGTCGCAGATCGCGCGGCTGCGCCGGCGGATCGTGCGTTCGGAGGTGTGCATGCGCCGCGCCACGGTGTCCACCGGCAGCCCCTCGGCGAGGAGTGCGAGCAGGGCGAGATCGTCGCTGCTCAACGGCTCCCCCGCAGGCCGACCCCTCGCTTCCTCCACTGCCTCACATCCCCAGACAGCCATCCGCCGCCACTCCCGAGCCGCCGGAGCCGGTACGGCGGACTGGGCAACGGGCCCATCTGCTCCGGGCACGGTTACCCGCGGGCGCAGTTATGTTGTGGTTAACAACATATTTCGAGGGGCGGGGTCGGCGCCAGCCCCAAATGTCCCGAACATGCCTCGCGGGGCGCGCTACTCGACGTCGTCGTCGTCCAGCAGTTCGAGGTCTGTGACGCCGGGGCCGGTGTACGCGTCGATCTCGGCCAGCAACCGCGCACGGACGTCGTCGGGTGCGAACGACGCGCGGACCGCGGCGCGGGCGAGGTCGGCCAGGCCGGTCTCGTCGAGGCCGAGGAGGCCCGCGGCGATGGCGTACTCGCGGTTGAGCGTGGTGCCGAACATAGGCGGGTCGTCGGAGTTGACGGTGACTGTCACGCCGGCGTCCCGGAACGCGCGGATCGGGTGCTCGTCAAGGGTGGCGATGACGCGGGTGGCGATGTTGGAGGACGGGCAGACCTCGAGCGGGATCCCGACCTCGGCGAGGTGCGCCAGCAGCTCGGGGTCCTGTGCCGAGGAGGTGCCGTGGCCGATCCGCTCGGCCTTCAGCAGCCGCAGCGAATCCCAGACGATCTCAGGGCCGGTGGTCTCGCCGGCGTGTGGCACGCTGTGCAGCCCGGCGGCGACGGCCTTCTCGAAGTGGGGCTGGAACTGCGCCCGCGGCACCCCGAGCTCGGGGCCGCCCAGCCCGAGGGCGACCAGCCCCTCGGGCCGGTGGTCGAGCGCGTACTCGAGCGTGGCGTCGGCGGCCGCTACGCCGAACTCGCCCGGCACGTCGTAGATCCAGCGCAGCACCAGCCCGAAGTCGCGCTCGGCCCCGACCCGGGCCGCCTCGATGGCTTCGGTGAAGCCCTCGATCGGCATCCCTAGGTGAGGGGCGTCCGGCCGGACCGAGGTGAACGGCGTGCAGGTCAGCTCGGCGTACCGCAGGCCCTGCGCGGTCGCCATCTCCCGGGCGACCTCGTAGGTGAGGTAGTGGACGTCCTCGGGCGTCCGGATCAGCGCGACAACCGCGAGGTAGACCTCGATGAAGTGCGCGAAGTCGCGGAAATCGTAGAACGCCTTCAGCTCGTCGAGGTCGCTCGGCACGGTGCCGGGATGCCGGCCGGCCAGCTCGCTGACGATCCGCGCTGAGGCGGAGCCGACCTGGTGGACGTGGAGCTCGGCCTTGGGAAGGTCCTTGATGAAGGCGGCGTGAATGCCGGTGTCGGAGAATCTCACAGGCGTCACTGAAGCGCCTGGAGGAGGTTCTACGCCAGATCGTCCACGGTTTCCCTCACTGCTCGCTGGGACCGCCGGACTCGCAGAATTGCTTGAAGGACGCGAACTGGCGCGGGAAGTCCTTGCGGACGGCCGGCGCCATCAGCGGTAGAACTGCCTTCATGAACCCCTTCGGTTGCATGTCGAACTCGGCCTTGAGCTGGGTGGCGTCGGGGGCGCCCGTGAACCACATGCTGCCGATGATCGTCATGGCACGACCGGTCACCTCGAAGGTCAAGCGGTGCGGGCGCTCGTACTCCGTGATCACGGCCGTATAGGTCTGGCCGCGGTTCACCGTGGTGAACCTGCTGCCCGGGCCGATCGGCTCACCGGAGATGAGTTCGGTGCTGCTCACCTGGCTGTTCCACTTCGGTTCGTTGCGCGCGTCCGCCATCAGGTCGAAGACCCGGCCCGGGGCCTCCTGGACGTCTACGGAGACGGTCGTCTTCATGATCGGGATGCTACTCGCGGGTGGGTGAGGTAGGAGGCAAGGCGGTGGAACTCGATCGTCGAGTCCGGGACGTCGAGGCCCGGCTCTTCGCGCGCTATGGCCTCCACCCGGAGGAGTCCTTCCTTGACCTTCCGCTTGTGCGGGCGCGCAAAAGCCGCACTGACCCACGGCATCGTCGTTCGGTCTAGCTGCCGAGATGTTCCGCCGCGACGCGCTTCGGCACCACCATCCGCCAGGCGTCCAGGACCAACTCCTGCATCTCCTCTTCGTCGATCGCCTCGAGCCGGACCTCGACCCAGTGGTAGCGCAGGTCGCCCTTGGACGGCATGAGGAACTTGTCGGGC
>JBKPQU010000266.1:0-3361 GCA_046734255.1 Actinomycetota bacterium | reverse complement strand
TCCTTGGCCCGCGCCCGGGCCTAGACGTTCCTGATCCCGCACACCGCCCCGCGACGCCGCTCCCGGCCGGAGGCATCGCGAATGCCGACCCCTTCACTCGGTGTGCGAGGCAGAGTACTCACACCTTGCACTGCGCGACGTTCGGATGGAGGCCAAAAGCCGCTTTGCTGCTCTGTCCGAGGGAACAGTCCGTGCAGCTAGGCGGGGTAGCTCAAGATCTAGATACACAGAACGTAACCACGGGACCCTCATTAGTCACTGACCATTCGGGGGGCCGATCGGGCCGCCGGACACCACCCCCGGAACGGCCCGGAAATGGGCGCAATCTGGCCGGAAGCGGCGCTGTCACGCAGCGTCGTCCACCGCTATCTGCCGCTGGCACTCCTCGCCGGCACGCGGCACCCTGATCCCTGCGGCGGCCCCGGATGCGCCCGTCAGGGGCCGCCGCGCCCGTTCGACGCGAGGCTCAACCGGGACCGTCGGGGCCGTCGGGGCCGGCCCTGGCCGGTTCCACCAGCTCCACCAGGACCCCGCCGGCGTCCTTGGGGTGGACGAAGTTGATCCGGCTGCCGGCCGTTCCGCGCCGGGCCGCCGGATAGACCAGCCGCAGCCCGCGCTCGCGGAGGCAGGCGCTGGCCTCGTCGAGGTCGCGGACCCGGTAGGCGAGCTGCTGGATCCCCGGTCCCCGGCGGTCGAGGAACTTCGCGATCGCCGAGTCCGGCCCGAGCGGGGCCATCAGCTGCAGGCGGATGTCGCCGTCGCCGACCGCCATCATCGCCTCGCGCACGCCCTGGTCCTCGTTGACCTCCTCGTGCACCAGCCGCATCCCGAACGTGTCGCGGTAGTAGGCGATCGCGACGTCGAGGTCGGGGACCGCGACACCGACGTGGTCGATCGCGGTGAAAAGCTCCGCTGGGACGCCGGGAGGCTCCTGTGTGGCGGCCATGCGCCCAACCTACGGCGCGCCCGGCCGCGATCCCGTGTGACGGCGACCACCCGCTCCCGCGTGGCGCGTCTCGACACGGCAGATAGGTTGGCGAGCAGGCGCACCTCTATCCGTGCCGACATCGCGCCATACCGATTGTGCGGGTGCTGCACGGTCGTCGGTCGCGTCCGCCCTCGTCGATTCCAGCCGGCGAGGAGCTCGAGGAGCACGAGGAGGAGCCATGACCCAGTCCGCCAGCGAAACAACCGTGATCGTCTCCGGAGCTCGCACGCCGATCGGCCGGTCGGTCGGGGGGCTGAAGGACTTCTCCGCGATGGACCTCGGTGGTCTGGCGATCAAGGCGGCGCTGGAGAAGGCGGGGGTCGATCCCGCGGCGGTGCAGTACGTGATCATGGGTCAGGTTCTGCAGGCCGGTTGCGGCCAGATCCCCGCCCGGCAGGCCGCGGTCAAGGGCGGCGTGCCGATGTCGATCCCGGCGCTGACCGTGAACAAGGTCTGCCTGTCCGGGCTCAACTCGATCGCCCTCGCGGACCAGCTGATCCGCGTCGGCGAGCACGACGTCGTCGTGGCCGGCGGGATGGAGTCGATGACCCGGGCCCCGCACCTGCTGCCCGGCTCCCGCGAGGGGTTCAAGTACGGCAACGTGACGATGACCGACCACATGGCCGACGACGGCCTGTGGGACGCCTTCACCGACCAGGCGATGGGCAAGCTCACGGACTGGGCCAACACGGCCCAGCGGAACTTCTCCCGCGAGGAGCAGGACGCCTTCTCCGCGCGCTCTCACCAGCGTGCCGCGCAGGCCTGGAAGAACGGTCTGTTCGAGGATGAGGTCGTGACGGTCGAGGTCCCGCAGCGCCGGGGCGACCCGGTGCAGTTCCGGGAGGACGAGGGCGTCCGCGCGGACACCACCGTGGAGTCCCTGGCCAAGCTGCGCCCGGCGTTCGGCAAGGAAGGGACGATCACCGCGGGGTCGGCCTCGCAGATCTCCGACGGCGCGGCCGCGGTCGTCGTGATGCGCCGCTCGGTCGCGGAGCAGCAGGGCCTGGACTGGATCGCCGAGATCGGCGCGCACGCGGGCGTCGCCGGCCCGGACTCCACGCTGCAAGAACAGCCGGCGAACGCGATCCGGGTCGCCTGCGACAAGGAGGGGATCGAACCGACCGACCTCGACCTGATCGAGATCAACGAGGCGTTCGCCGCGGTCGGGCTGGCCTCGACCGCCGCGCTCGGCGTCGACCCGGAGCGGGTCAACGTCAACGGCGGCGCGATCGCCTTCGGCCACCCGATCGGTGCCTCCGGCACCCGGCTCGCCCTGCACCTGGCGCTGGAACTGGGCCGGCGCGGCGGCGGGGTCGGCGCGGCGTCCCTGTGCGGCGGCGGCGGTCAGGGCGACGCGCTCATCCTGCGTGTTGGACGCCGGGGCTGAGCCGCCGTCCGGCGCGAGCCGCCGGTGGCCGCAGGTCGACGTCCCGGCCCTGGTCGAGCAGGCGCGCCAGGGCAGCCCGAGGGCCGTCGGCCGGCTGGTCTCCCTCGTCGAGGACGCCCATCCCGCGCTGCGGGAGGTGATGGCCGCGCTCGCCCCGCACACGGGGCGGGCGGCCGTCCTCGGCCTGACCGGCGCACCTGGCGTGGGCAAGTCGACCACCACGACGGCGCTGGTCGGCGCGCTGCGCCGGGACGGCCGGCGGGTCGGCGTGCTCGCCGTCGACCCCACCTCGCCGTTCTCCGGAGGCGCCCTGCTCGGTGACCGCGTCCGGATGCAGGAGCACGCCACCGACCCGGGGGTGTTCATCCGGTCGATGGCCACCCGTGGTCACCTGGGCGGCCTGGCCCGCGCCACGCCCCAGGCCGTGCGCGTGCTGGAGGCCGCCGGCTGCGACGTCGTCCTGGTGGAGACCGTGGGGGTGGGGCAGAGCGAGGTCGAGGTGGCCGCTCTGGCCGACACCACCGTGGTGCTGCTGGCCCCGGGCATGGGCGACGGCATCCAGGCCGCCAAGGCCGGCATCCTCGAGGTCGGGGACGTCTTCGCCGTGAACAAGGCGGATCGCGCGGGCGCCGACGAGACCGCGCGGGACATCAGCCAGATGCTCGGCCTCGGTTCCCCGCGCCGGCCGGGCGACTGGCGGCCGCCGGTGGTCAAGACCGTCGCGGCCACGGGGGAGGGGATCGACGAGCTGGCCGGGGCGATTGCCAAGCACCAGGACTGGCTGCGGTCCACCGGGCAGCTGGAGCGCCGCCGGGCCCGTCGCGCCGCCGGCGAGGTCGAGGCGCTGGCGCTGGCGGCGCTGCGCGGCCGGATCGGCGGCCTCGATGGCGGCGGCCGGCTGGACGAGCTCGCCTGCGAGGTGGTGGCCGGTCGGCTCGATCCGTACGCCGCGGCCGACCGCCTGGTCGCCGATCTCGGCGGTTGAC
>JBKPQU010000265.1:0-10837 GCA_046734255.1 Actinomycetota bacterium | reverse complement strand
CTCCTCCCCCAACAGGTCGCGGGCCACCGACAGCGCCAGGTCCACGCTGCCGCGGTCGTTGACCGTGACCGGGTACTCCTCGACGTAGCGCAGGTCGACGTCCAGCCCGTGCGCGGCCGCCACGCCCCGGCACACCCGCTGGGTCAGCTCGCGGACGTGACCGCGGATCTCGCGGTCGAAGGTGCGCACGGTCGCCTCGAACTCGGCGGTCTCCGGGATGATGTTCCGGCGGGTTCCGGCGTGGATCGAGCCGACCGTGAGCACGACCGGGGCGAACGCGTCGACCTGCCGGTTGATCGCCGTCTGCAGGGCCACGACCATCTCGCAGGTCGCCGGAACCGGATCGCGGGACAGGTGCGGGGAGGAGCCGTGCCCTCCGGCGCCGCGCACGGTGACGAACAACCCGTCGCTGGCCGCCATCACGGGCCCGGGCCGGGTGATCACGGTGCCGCGATCGGTCATGTTCGAGATCACGTGGATTGCGAAGGCGGCGTCCGGACGCCGTCCGGCGGCTTCGAGAACGCCCTCCTGGATCATCTTGCGCGCGCCGTCGAACCCCTCCTCGCCCGGTTGGAACATCAGCACGACGTCGCCGTTGAGCTGCTCCCGGCGCTCGGCCAGCAGCCGGGCAGCCCCGACCAGCATCGTCGTGTGCAGGTCGTGACCGCAGGCGTGCATCACGCCGTCCACGGTCGACCGGTACGGCAGGTTGAGCTCCTCGTGCACCGGCAGCGCGTCCATGTCCGCGCGCAGCAGCACGACCGGACGGCGGCCCGGCGTCGCCTCAGCCTTGCCCTCTCCGCGCAGCACGGCGATGACCGAGCTCAGGTCGATCCCGGTATTGATCTCCAAGCCCAACCCGCTGAGGCTCTCCAGCACCGCCTCCTGGGTGCGGGGCAGGCGCAGGCCGATCTCGGGACGGCGGTGCAGGCGGTGGCGCAGATCGGTCAGGTCATCGGCCATCGCGCGGGCGTCGTCGAGCAGATCCATCGCAGGCACCCTCCAGGGGCTCCGGCGGTCCGGTCGGCGGCGCCTGCCGGGATATCGAGGCGTCACCGTCCGAGCACGAAGGGTCCATGCGCAAACGTAGGGGTGCAGCCGGGTCTGTGCTAGGGCCTTCGCGTAGTTCTTTCCCGTTCAACTATTTCTCTGACGCCCGTCACCGGGCGCTGCCATCCGCGCCGCCGGCAGCGTCAGACCGCCTCGACGGTGCGGGGGAGCTCGCGCATCGAGATCAGCGGGGAGAACACCACGGGGAAGGCCGCGACCAGCTCGCCTGCGACCGTGATCCAGAAGGTCGGGACGAGCCCGATCGCCGCGCCGAGCAGGCCTCCGAGCAGGCCACCGATCGGCAGCGTGCCCCAGACGATGAAGCGCACCGAGGCATTCATCCGTCCGAGCAGCTCCGGTGGGCAGACCCGCTGCCGGAAGCTCACCTGGGTGACGTTGTAGATCACGTTGAACGCGAAGGCGAAGAAGCCCCCGACGGCCAGCAGCGGGATCGGCGGCACCTCGGGCGCCAGCATCGCGGCGATGGGTGTGGCCGCCGCGCACGGCACCATCGCGAGCACGCTGAGCGGGATCGCGCGTCCCTCACCGACCGTGCGGGCCGCTCGTTCCGCGACCAGCGCACCGACCAGGCCGCCCACCGCCCAGACGCTGAAGACCACTCCGACAGCGCTCGGGTGCAGGTGCAGGTCCCTCAGCAACAGAAGCACGAACAGCGCGAAGCCCATGCTGAAGAAGAAGTTGCTGATGGAGGTGCAGGCCGTGATCCGGCGCAGCAGCGGGTGCCGGATGACGAACCGCATCCCCTCGGCGATCTCGACCCGCAGCGGGCGGCGGGTCTGGCGCTCCGGCAGGATCTCCGGCGTCTGGATCCGGCCGATCGCGCCGGCCGACAGGAGGAAGCTGATCGCGTCGATGCCGATCAGGGCCGGCGCAGCCACCACGCGGAGCAGGGCAGCGCCCAGCGCCGGTCCGCCGACCTGGGCCACCGACTCGCTGGCCTGCAGCCTCGCATTGCCCGCGACGAGCTGGTCGCTGGCCACGAGGTGCGGCAGGTAGCTCTGGTAGGCGACGTCGAAGAACACCGTGCCGATCCCCGCGATCGCGGCGACCACGAACAGCTGCGCCAGCGTGAGCGCGTGCAGAGCCCACGCCACCGGGATCGACCCGAGGGCGAGCGCCCGGAGGAGATCGTTCACGATCAGCACGCGGCGCTTGTGCCAGCGGTCCACCCAGGCGCCCGCCGGCAGCCCGACGACGAGGAACGCCATCATCTCGCAGGCGGTGAGCACCCCCATCTCGCGCGCCCCCGCGTGCAGCGTGCCGACCGCCAGGACCGGCAGGGCGAGCGTCGTCAGCTGGCTGCCGACCTTGCTCACGGACTCCCCGAGCCAGAGTTGGCGGAAATCCCTCAGGCTCCACAGCGATCCGCCTGTCGCCCGCCGCTCCCGCGCGTCCCCTTTCACGGCGGCCAGCCTCGATCAGCTGTCACGCGTCGTCAAACCGATGTGACGGAACTGTCCGAGGCGGCTGGCACCATCGTGCGCAGTGGCGGGGGCTGCCGCGGGCCCCTCGCCGCCGGATGTCTTGGCGGCCTCCGGTGGCGCGGATCCGTGGGAGGGCGTTCGGTGAGGCAGGGTCACGCGGTATCAGCGGTGGAGGCAGTCGCCGCGGTGCTTCTGGCCTCAGGCTGGCGGCTCGGTCAGCCGGGCGGGTACCGCCCCGAGCTCGCCATCGACACCGCCGAGCTGTACACGTTCCTGGGGGCCACCCAGACCCGCCAGTGGGAGCGGCTGATCGCCCGGTACGGCGACGCGGACGTCGCCCAGCGGAGGTTCGCCCGGCGCGTTGCGGCCGACCTGCAGAGCCGCGGCACCATGAACGTGCTGCACCGCGGCGTCACGGACTGGGGGATCACGATCCGCCTCGTCGGTCCGGGTCTGCACGCGGGTGCGTCCGCGCCGCCCGGCACGAACCGCCTGAGCGTGATCCCGCACCTGCACTACGCGCCGTCCCGCCCCTCGAGGACCCTGGACCTCGTGGCTTTCGTCAACGGCATCCCGGTGGCGACCGCCGAGGTCGCGGACGCCCCGGGGGCCACGGCGCGCGACGCGGCCGAGCGGTTCGGCCGCTGCGATCCCCGCGAGCCGCTGCTGCGTGCACGCGCGCTCGTCCACCTCGCGCTGGGTCCCGACGGCATCCTCGTGAGCACGCAGCCGGCCACGGCCCGGTTCGTGCCCCTCACCAGCACCTCGGGGCTCCCCGGTCAGGAGTTCTGGGCGCCCGGAACCTGGGTGGCGGCGACCCGGCGGCTGCGGTAGCTGGGCGCCGGTCTGCCACGGCGTCATGATTCTGGACGGCCCTGCCGTTCGCGGATGCACTGTCGAAGGGAGCCTGGATGTCCTGGGGCTTGATCTTTCGGCTCCGCCAGCAGCTCAAGGGGAACCTGTGGGCGCTGCCGTTCCTCGCAGCGGTCCTCGGCCCGCTCCTCGGGCAGGTCACTGTGTGGCTGGACCAGAGCGTGCAGGTGCCGGCCGCCTGGCAGTACACGGCGGCCACGGCCACCAGCGTGCTCAGCGTCCTGGTCGGGGCCATGGTCGGCCTGCTCGGGTTCGTGGTGACGATCGGCGTCCTCGTCGTCCAGATGGCCACCGGGACGCTCTCGCCGCGCTTCATGCGCCTCTGGTACCAGGACGGCCTGCAGAAGCTGGTCCTCGCGACGTTCGTCGGCGTCCTGACGTTCTCGTTCTCGCTGCTTCGGCGCGTCGAGGAGAACGCCGTTCCGGACATCGGGGTGACCCTCGCCGGCGTGGCGGTCGTGATCAGCCTGCTGCTCCTGCTGCTCTACCTCAACCGCTTCACCCACCGGCTGAGGCCGGTCGGCGTCGCGGCCTTCGTCACGCAGGCCGGCCGGCGTGTCGTCGAGGAGATGGCGACCCGGTGGCCCGCGTCGGCTCCCGCGCCGGCCGGGGCAGTCGCGGCCACCCGGTCCGGGCAGCCGTCGACGGTCGTGCGCGCACGCCGCGCCGGCGCGATCCAGGCCGTCGACGTCCGGGGGTTGATCGCGCTGGCCCGCCGGGGTGACTGCCTGCTGGTCCTGCCGCACTCGGTGGGCGACTTCGTCCCGAGTGGCGCGAGCCTGGTCGAGGTCTACGGGAAGCCTCCGCCTGCCGCCGAACGCCGGTTGCGGAGGATGTTCGCTCTCGGGCGGGAGCGGAGCATCGAGCAGGACCCGGCCTTCGCCCTGCGGATCCTCGTCGACATCGCGATCAGGGCGCTGTCACCGGCCGTGAACGACCCGACGACCGCCGTCCAGCTGCTCGACTACATCGAGGACCTGCTGATCGAGGTAGGCCGGCACGAGCACCCCGGAGGCCTCGGGGAGCTGCGGGACGCCGAGGGTCGGCCGCGGGTGGTTGCTCCGGTGCGGCACTGGGAGGACTACCTCCTGCTGGGGGTGACCGAGATCCGCGAGTACGGTGCCACGTCGGTGCAGGTGCCCCGGCGCCTGCGAGCCTTGCTGGAAGAGCTGCGCATCGCCGTCCGGGAGGAGCAACGCCAGGCGGTCGAGGAGGAGCTGCGCAGGCTGGACGAGACCGTCGTGCGCTCCTTCCGAGAAGGGTTCGAGCGGGCCTTCGCGGGAGCGAGCGACCGGCAGGGCATCGGCGGCCCGGCCAGGCCGAGCGGGACGCGGTAGTTCAGGGCCGAATCACCCCATCGGGATGATGCCGCTCCACCCGGCACCGGGATTGCATGAGGTGGCATCAAAGTGCCGCCCGCGCCGCCGGATCGGGCTGGGCGCGCAGTCGGGCATCGCAACGGCAGCCCAGGATGGAGCAACGAGATGCCTGACGCAGCCGATGTGTTCGTCGCCTTCGGGATCACGGGCGATCTGGCCAAGGTGATGACCTTCGCCTCGCTGTACCGGCTCGAGAAGCGAGGGCTCCTGAACTGCCCCATCGTGGGGGTCGCGGTCGACGAGTGGACCGTGGACCATCTGCGTGAGCACGCCCGGCAGTGCATCGAGGGCACCGGGGAGCGGGTCGAGGACGACGTCTTCGAGCGGTTCGCCGCACGCCTGTCCTACGTGCAGGGCGACTTCGCGGACGAGAGCACCTATGCCCGGGTCGCCAAGGAGATCCAGGGCGCCCGGACGCCGGTGTTCTACCTGGAGATCCCGCCGTTCCTCTTCGGCACCGTGATCAAGGGACTGGCCGCCGCAGGGCTCACCGAGCATGCCCGGGTGGTCGTGGAGAAGCCGTTCGGCCACGACCTGGCCTCCGCCCGCGCCCTGGCCGAGGAGATCCACGAGGTGCTCGACGAGTCCCAGCTGTACCGGATCGACCACTTCCTCGGGAAGATGGGCCTGGCCGAGGTCCTCTACCTGCGGTTCGCGAACACGATGTTCGAGGCGGTCTGGAACCGCCTCTACGTGGAGTCCGTGCAGATCACGATGGCCGAGAGCTTCGGCGTGGAGGATCGCGGCCACTTCTACGATCCCGTGGGAGCCCTGCGGGACGTGGTGGTCAACCACCTGATGCAGGTGGTCGCGGCGACGGCGATGGAGCCCCCGGCCGGCGGCGACCCGGATACGCTGAAGACCGCCATGAACTTCGCGTTCCGGGCGATGCCGGAGGCAGACCCGAAGCACTACGTGCGCGGGCAGTACGAGGGCTACCGCAATATCCCCGGGGTCGCGCCGGACTCCACCACCGAGACCTACGCAGCTCTGCGCCTGGACATCGACAACTGGCGCTGGGCCGGCGTCCCGTTCTTCATCCGCACCGGCAAGCTCCTCCCGATCACCCAGACCGAGGTGCGCCTGGTGCTCCGCCGGCCGCCACGGCTGGGGTTCAGGGTCTACGCCGAGCGGCTGCCCGAACCGGACCAGCTCGTCATCAAGCTCGACCCGGCGACGGGGGTCAGGCTGCTGGTGGAGGCGCAGGGCGCGGACGCCGAGCCGCGGCAGGTCCACCTGGACATGGAGTTCGCCGAGGAGGGCGGTGAGGGAGCCGCGCCGTACGAGGTGCTCCTGCACGCGGCGATGGAGGGCCAGAGCGTCCGCTTCACGCGCCAGGACAACGTCGAGGAGACCTGGCGGGTCCTGCAACCCCTGCTGGATTCGCCGCCACCGGTCCACGGGTACGCAAAGGGGTCCTGGGGACCCGCGGCCGCGAATGACCTCGTGGCCGGTCACGACGGCTGGCGCGGACCCTGGATCGCGTGATGGCCGAATCGAAGGCGAAGGCCGGCCGCTCCCGTGCGGCATCCGGCGCCACCAAAGAGGTCAAGGTGCAGAGCGCGGCCGCGCCCTCGCCGTTCCCGCCGATCGCGGACTACGGGTTCCTCTCCGACTGCCATACCGGTGCGCTGATCGCACCGGACGGGGCGGTCGACTGGCTGTGCGTGCCGTCCTTCGACGCGCCCAGCGTGTTCGGCACGCTGCTGGACCGCCAGTCCGGCTTCTTCCGGCTGGCACCGTTCGGCATCAACGTCCCGGCCGCCCGAGCGTACGAGCCGGGGACACACGTGCTGGAGACGACGTGGCACACCCCGACCGGGTGGGCCGTCGTCCGGGACGCGCTGACCATGGGGCCGCGCCAGGGCGAGGACGAGGTCACCCCGCACACCCGGCCGCCGGCCGACGACGACGCCGACCACCTGCTGGTGCGGACGGCCACCTGCATCGACGGCCACGTCGAGTTCGATCTGATCTGCGAGCCGTCCTTCGACTACGGCAGCGTCCCGGCCACGTGGGCGATGGTCGACGGGAACCGGCACACCGCCGAGGCCAGCGGAGCCGGCCAGGCGATCCGTCTGCAGACCGACATGGAGCTGGGCATCGAGGGCAACCGGGTGCGCGCCCGGCACGTCCTGAAGGAGGGCGACCGGCTGTTCTGTGCGCTGTCCTGCGCGCCGGGCGTCACCCTTCCCGGCAGCTTCGAGGAGGCCACGGCGCGGCTGGAGAACACCGTGCGCTACTGGCGTGCCTGGCTGAGCAGCGCCCGCTTCCCGGACCATCGCTATCGCCAGGCGATCCGGCGTTCAGCCTTGACCATCAAGGGCCTGACCTACATGCCGACCGGCGCGACGGTGGCCGCGTTGACCACGTCGCTGCCCGAGACCCCGGGCGGTGAGCGCAACTGGGACTACCGCTACACGTGGATGCGTGACTCGACGTTCACGCTGCAGGCCCTGCACTGGCTCGACCTGGACTGGGAGGCCGACGAGTTCATGCAGTTCGTCGCCGACCTCGAGCCCAACCAGGACGGCGCGCTGCAGATCATGTATGGCATCGACGGCAGGCGCGACCTGACCGAGTCAACACGCAACGACCTGTCCGGGTACGCCGGCGCCCGCCCGGTGCGGGTCGGCAACGGCGCGTTCGACCAGCGGCAGAACGACGTCTTCGGTGCGGTCCTGGACTCCATCCTGCTGCACACCCGCCGCAGCCAGCGGCTGCCGCGGCGACTCTGGCCGATCGTCCAGGCGCAGGCCGAGTGCGCCGCCCGGGTCTGGCGGGAACCCGATCAGGGCATCTGGGAGGCGCGGGGCAAGCCGCAGCACTATGTGTCCTCCAAGCTGATGTGCTGGGTCGCGATGGACCGTGCCGCCAAGCTCGCCGAGATCGGGGGCGATGTGGAGCTGAGGGAGAGCTGGGGCGCGACCGCGGAGGAGATCCGGGCGGACATCCTCGCCCACGGCGTCAGCGACCGAGGCGTCCTGCGCCAGCACTACGAGACCGACGCGCTGGACGCCTCGACGCTGCTGGCGGCGATGTTCGGGTTCCTGCCCGGGGGCGACGAGCGGATGCGCAACACCGTGATCGCGATCGCCGACGAGCTGACCGAACAGGGCTACGTGCTGCGCTACCGCACCGACGAGACGGACGACGGCCTGTCCGGCAAGGAGGGGACGTTCCTCATCTGCTCATTCTGGCTGGTGTCCGCGCTGTCCATCGTCGGGGAGGAGCAGCCAGCCCGCGATCTCATGGAGCGGCTGCTCCGGGGGGCCTCCCCGCTCGGGTTGTACGCCGAGGAGCTGGACGCCGACACCGGCCGCCACCTCGGGAACTTCCCGCAGGCCTTCTCCCACCTGGCCCTGATCGAGGCCGCCGGGCGGATCATCCTCCAGGAGCGCCTGGAGGAGTTCGGGGGGTGAGTCAGCCGCCGGTTCCCGCGGTGGCCTCCGCCGCGGGGACGCCCGGCTGCCGGTCGTCGCCGTCGTCGGCGCTGTCGTCGTCGCCCCAGTCGATCCGGGCCTCGTCGGAGCGGTCGAGGACCTGCGGGCCGCGGCTCTTGGTGAAGTAGTCCCAGCCCCAGTCGATGAACGCCTCGACGCGTGCGCGCACACCGGTCATCAGGTAGGCGTGCACCCCGAGCCAGGCCGCGAACGCGACCGGGCCGTGCAGCTCGTGGTGGTACGGGCCCGACGCGATCGCCGCGTTGCGCCCGATCATCGCCATGATGCCCTTGTCGCGGTAGTGGAACGGCTTGGGCTGCTTGCCGTCGAGCTCCGCCCCGATGTTCTTCGCCGCCCACTGCCCGGTTTGCAGGGCGACCGAGCCGAGCTGCGGGAAGGACAACCCGTCCGGTGAGGGGATGTTGGCGAAGTCTCCCAGCGCGTACACGCCGGGGTGGTCGGCGACGGTCAGGTCCGGTTCGACGTTGACCCGCCCGCCCCGGCCCTGAGCGAGCCCCACGTTCGCCGCCAGAGGCGGCCCCATGATGCCGCCCGCCCAGATCACGCAGTGGGTGCGGATCGTCGTACCGTCCGAGAGCAGCACCCGGTCGTTCTGGATCTCCTTGACCGACGTGCCGAGCCGCAGTTCGACGCCGTCACGCTGGAGGACCTTGGCCGCGTACTCGTGTGCCCGCTCGGAGAACGGCCCGAGGACGGCGTGCCCCAGGTCGACCAGCACGACGCGGGCTCGCCGCACGGCGAGGTCCTGGTACTCGTGCGGCATCACGTCGCGGATCATCTCCGCCAGCGCGCCGGCGGTCTCGGTCCCGGTGGCACCCGCACCGACGATGACGAAGGTCAGCGCGCCGCGATCCACGAGTTCCGGGTCGCGGTCAGCGGCCTCGAACAGCGCGAGGATCCGCGATCGCAGCCTCAGCGCGTCCTCCACCGAGTAGAGCGGAAAGGCGTGTTCCGCCCCCGGGGTGTGGAAGAAGTTCGGCTGGCTGCCGGCAGCGAGGACGAGGAAATCAGCCTGCATGCTCTGCCCCGACGCGAGCGTCAGCTGCTTGGTGGCCGGGTCGGCCGCTGTCACCTCGTCCATCCTGACGGCCACGTTCTCGTGCTTGCGGAACTGCTTGCGGAGACTGGCAGCGATGTCGCTCGAACCCAGCTGGCAGGTGGCCACCTGGTAGAGCAGCGGCTGGAACTGGTGGTAGTTGTGCTTGTCGATCAGCGTCACGCGGACGTCGTCCCGCTTGGCGAGCGCGCGGGCGCAGGACAGGCCGGCGAACCCGCCGCCTACGATCACGACGTGGCTGGTGTCGGTCATGGCGAATCTCCCAAATGGTTCGGCGGCTTGATGATGGTGGCGCGGCCGCGGCGCAGCTCCACGACCGCGTCGACCGAGTCGAGGCCCTCGCTGCGATGGGTGATGAGGAGCACCGACCGGCCGTTCGCGGCGGCCAGCGTGTCGGCCACCAGGGCTCGCGCGGTCGGTGGGTCGAGATGGGATGTCGGCTCGTCGAGCACGAGGACCGGCGCTCCCGCCAGGAACGTCCGCGCCAGCGCGATCCGGCGTCGCTCGCCGCCGGAGACCAGCGTGCCCTCCTCGCCCACCGGCGTGTCCCAGCCGGCGGGGAGCGACGCGACCCAGTCCCAGATGCGGGCGCGCCGCAGCGCCTGCTCGATCGCGGCATCGTCGGCGTCGGGGCGGGCCAGCCGGACGTTCTCGCGGATGGTCGTGGAGAACAGGTAGGCGTCCTGAGTGTCGAGCGAGACCAGCGAGCGCACGTCCTGCTGGCGGAGTTCGCGCAGGTCGGTCCCGCCGAGGGTGACCCGACCGGCGGCCGGGTCGAGGAACCGAACGAGCAGCTCCCCGACGGTGGTCTTCCCGGAGCCCGAGGACCCGACCAGCGCGACCCGCCTTCCCGGGGCGAGGCGGAGGTCCACGTCGTGGAGACCCCAGGCGTCACCGTCCGGCGCCGCGAGGTCGACCCGCTCCAGGGCGGTCGTGACGACGTCCGGTGGCACAGTCGGCGCCACCGGATCCGAGACGGCCGGGCTCTGCTCGGCAACCGTCAGCAGTCGCCGACCCGCCTCGAGGGTCGCCTGCAGGACGAGCGCGGTCGCCGGCAGCGGTGCCGTGGCCTCGAACGTGGCCATCGCGCCGAGCGCGAGCGCGGCGACCAGCACCCGGTCGAGGACGCCCGCGCCGGTCGCCGCCACGCAGGTCGCGAGGACGCCGACGACGGTCAGCCCCGCCACCAGCATGCCGAGGCCCTCGACGACGCCGCCGGCCAGGGCGTCGCGCCGGGACAGCCGGACCAGCTCCGCGTCCAGCCTGCGGACCCGGGCCAGCGCGGCCTGGTCGGCGCCCAGTGCCACCAGCTCGGGCGCGCCACGGAGCAGCTCGACCAGCTCCGCGGTGAGCTCGGCGCGAACGTACGCCTGGCGCTTCCCGGTACGGCGCCCGGCGACCCAGGCGACCGCGGGCACGGCCAGTCCGGCGAGCAGCAGGCCGGCGGCCAGCACGGCGGCCGCGGCGGGCAGGAAGAAGGCGGTGACGCCGACCGAGATCGCCGCCGTGACCACCGCGACCAGGGGAGGGCAGATCCCGCGCAGGAACAGGTTTTGCATCTCGTCGACG
>JBKPQU010000264.1:0-7140 GCA_046734255.1 Actinomycetota bacterium | reverse complement strand
GGCCGTGCCGGGCGGGCAGGCCGTCGGCCCGCCGCGGGCGCCCGCCGGGCCGGTCGGGGCTCAGCGCGGCCCTGCCGACGACGCCTTCTCACGCAACGATCAGGGAATGTCGAGGTAGGGGCGGTGAGCCTGGCGCGGGTGGGGGCCGGAGGGTCGCAGGCCCGCTGGGCGGACCTGGGTCGGCTTCGGGCGGTTTCCCCGATGTGCGACGCCACGATCGACGAGATCGACGGGCGGCGCATCCGGATCGGCGAGCAGTGGCTGGCCGACTTCGCCTCGTGCAACTACCTGGGCTTCGACCTGGACGAGGAGATCGCGGCCCGGATCGGCCCGGAGATCGCGCGCTGGGGTACCCATCCGAGCTGGTCCCGGCTGCTCGGCAACCCGCGGATCTGCCTGGACATCGAGGAACGACTGACCGAGCTGCTCGGCGCCCCGGACACGCTGGTGCTGCCGACGATCACGCAGATCCACATGTCCGTCATCCCGGCACTGGTGGGGAGCGGCCACCTCTTCCTCGAGAGCGTCGCCCACAAGACGATCTACGACGGCTGCATCGTCGCCCGGGGGATGGGCGCGACCCTGCAGCGCTTCCCCGACGGGGACCTGGACGAGCTGGCCCGGCTGCTGCGCACCACCCCGGCCGACGGTCCCCGGTTGGTCTGCGTCGACGGCGTCAACAGCATGACCGGCAACGCGCCCGACCTGGCCGCCTACGCGCAGATCGCGCGCGAGCACGGCGCCCTGCTGTACGTGGACGACGCGCACGGCTTCGGCGTGATCGGTGAGCGCCGCGGCAGCGAGCGCACGCCGTACGGGGCCAGGGGCAACAGCATCGTCAGGTACGCCGCTGAAACGTACGAAAGCGTGGTGCTGGTCGGCGGCTTCTCGAAGGCGTACTCCTCGCTGCTGGCCTTCCTCGCGCTGCCGACCTCGATGAAGGAGCACCTGAAGCTCGCCGCGGCCCCCTACCTGTACTCCGGCCCGTCGCCGACGGCGTCCCTGGCCACCGTGATGGCGGGATTCGACGTCAACGAGAGCCGGGGCGAGGACCTGCGCGCCGACCTGTACCGCAAGACGGCCCGCGTGCTGGAGACCGTGCACGTCCGCGGGATCCATACGCCCAACACCTCGGGGTTGCCGATCATCGAGCTCCCGCTGGCGGCCGGCACCTCGATCGAGGAGGTCGGCGCGATCCTGTTCCAGCAGGGGATCTACGTGACTCTGGCGGCGTACCCGCTGGTCCCGCGCGACCAGGTGGGCTTCCGGGTCCAGGTGACCGCTGCCAACGGGGACGACGAGATCGAGGAGCTCTGCGCGGTCCTGGACCAGCTGGCCGATGCGGGCCTGCTCCGCCGCGCCGATGACTGAGCCTGCGCCCGAGTCCGCGGAAGGGTCAGCGGGCTCCGGCAGCTCGACCGCCAGGGGTGGGCTGGCGCTGCTCCGCCCGCTGCGCCACCGCGACTTCCGGCTGCTCTGGATCGGCGCGTCGGCGAGCCTGCTCGGCGACGGCGTGTTCCTCGTCGCGCTGGCCTGGCAGGCCCTGGCGCTCCGGCGGGGCCCGGGCGGCCTGGCCCTGCTCGGCGTGTGCGCGACCCTGCCCCAGCTGCTCTGCGTCGTGTTCGGCGGCGTGATCAGCGACCGGTACGACCGGCGCCGGGTCCTGCTCGTCGCGGATGTCGCGCGCACCGTGGCGGTCGGTGCGGTCGCGGTGATCGGGTTGGCCGGGCAGCTGCGGCTGTGGCAGCTGGCCGTGCTCAGCATCGTGTACGGCGCGGGTGCGGGGTTCGCCGCGCCGGCCTTCGACGCGATCATTCCGGGACTGGTGGACGACGACGTCCTCGAGGAAGCCAACGCCCTCGACCAGTTCCTCCGCCCGATGATGCTGCGGCTGGCCGGGCCGGCCGCCGGCGGCCTGCTGGTCTCCGTGGCCGGCGCGGCCGGGGCGTTCCTGCTGGACGCGGCCACGTTCGCGCTCTCCGCCGTCTGCCTGCTGCTGATGCGCTCCCGGGCGCCGTCCGGGAACGCGGGCGGCGGCAGCCTGCTGAGCGAGGCCAGGGAGGGGCTCCGGTTCGTCCGGTCCCGGGTCTGGCTGTGGGGGACGTTCTCCTCGGCGGCGATCGCCTACCTGCTGTTCATCGGGCCCACCGAGGTCCTGCTTCCCTACCTGATCCGCACGGAGCTGCACTCCTCGGCCCGGGTGCTCGGCATGGTGCTGGCCGCGGGAGGGGTGGGAGCGGTCGCCGCCGCCCTGCTGGTCGCGCAGACCGGCCTGCCCCGGCGGCAGTTCACGTTCATGTACCTGACCTGGACGGTCGCCACTTTCGCGGTGGCCTGCTACGGCCTCGCGACCAGGAGCTGGCAGCTGGCGGTGACCTGCCTGCTGATCAACGCCTTCGAGGCCGCGGGCACGGTGGCCTGGGCGACCACGAAGCAGCGGCTGATCCCCGAGACGCTGCTCGGGCGGGTGTCCAGCCTCGACTGGTGCATCTCGATCGCGCTGCTCCCGGTGTCCTACGCCGTCACCGCGCCGGTGGCCGCGGCGCTCGGGGCGCGCGCCACCATGATCGGCGCCGGCGTGCTGGGTGGGGTCGTCACGCTCGGCGCGATGTTCCTCCCCCGGATGCGCGAGCCGGACGGCTTCGGTCGCGCCGCGGAGCAGGCCGCCGCCGACGAGGAGCGGGAGGCCGCATGATCGGCCCGGCGGTCTCCGAGGTGCTGGATGCGCTCGACGACCTCACCCGCGCCTTCGCCCAGCGGGATGCCGGGCTCTTGCTCGACCGCTGCGCCGACGACGTCACCTACGTCGGGTCCGAGGACGGCGAGCAGGCGAGCGGTCGGGCGGAGGTCGGCGCGCTGCTCGCTCGGGTGCTGGACCGTCCCGAGCGCTACTCCTTCGAGTGGCAACCCCCGATGGTCGGCATCGAGGGGGACCTGGCCTGGCTGCACGCGCAGGGGGCCGGGACCGTGCACGCCGACGAGCCGACCGCCGACGGCACCGCCGAGACCTTCGCCTACCGGCTCAGCGGCGTCCTGCGCCGCGGTCGTACGGGCTGGCGCTGGGTCCTGATCCACGGCGCCGAGCCCACCCCCGCCCCCTTGGGCTAGTCGGGAACCTCGCCGGTCCTCTCCGCCGCCTCCTCCGCCTCGCGGAGCGACTCCCGGCGAATGTCCTGCTCCTCCTGGGTGGCCTTGAGCAGGTCCTCGGGGCCGTCCGCCTCGCGCTGGTCCGGGGGAGCGGCCTTGAGCCGCGACTGCGGCTCGGTCTCGTCCGGTGTGGTCATCGGTCCTCCGTGGTGTGTGCCCTCATCCGAAGGATGGCGCGGCCCGGGGATCCCGCATCCCCAAGCGGTCGAGGGATTGACCTTGGAGCAGGGCTCTCCCACAGTGGAGGTCCTGTTCCCGGATTGGAGTGCCCGGTGTCGCAGCCGCCTGGTCCGCGCCCACCCCTGCCACCGTTCGACGAGGCATCGGCCCGGCAGAAGGTGCTGATGGCCGAGGCGGCGTGGAACACCCGGGAGCCCGAGCGGGTCGCCGCGGCGTACAGCCCGGACTCGCAGTGGCGCAACCGGGAGGAGTTCATCACCGGGCGCGACGAGATCGTCGCATTCCTGCGCCGCAAGTGGGCCAAGGAGCTGGACTACGTGCTGCGCAAGGATCTGTGGACGTTCGCCGGGAACCGGATCGCCGTGCGGTTCCAGTACGAATGGCACGACGCGGACGGCAACTGGTTCCGCTCCTACGGGAACGAGAACTGGGAGTTCGACGACCTCGGCTACATGCGCCGCCGGGAGGCGAGCATCAACGACGTCCCGATCGCCGAGAGCGACCGACGCATCCACGGGCCGAGGGCCGAGGGCGACACCAGCGGCATCCCTCTCCGGTGAGCCCGCGTCGCCGGGGTCAGGAGCTGCCGGCGTTGCTCTCCCGGGGGATCTTCACGACCTCCATCGGCGTCACCTGGACGGCGCGGGGCCGGGGACTGGTGTCGACGAAGGACGCCGCGGGGGAGATGCCGGGGACGGCCGACCGGCGGCGCAGGAGCCGCGGCCAGTGCCGGGGCCGGTGGTTGATCACGCCGATCATGAGACCGGAGTTGATCGCCGCGAACTGCTGGTGAGCCGCGGTGACCGCCGCTCTCGTGGTGACCTCGTCGGCGACCAGCACGACCAGGTCGCTGACCATGGCCAGCGCCACGGCATCCGAGGCGGCCAGGACGGGCGGGGAGTCGATGATCACGTAATCCGCCTGCTCCCGCAGGTCGTCGAACGTGTCCCGGAGCGGCTCGGGAGCCAGCAGGTCCCCGGCGTGCCGGTCGGGCCAGCCGGCCGACATCACCTGCAGGCCCTGGATCCGGGTCGGCCGCAGCGCCTGGAAGGGTGCGCACCCGTCGGCCAGCACGGTGCCGAGCCCCACGGTGCGGTCGGTCCCGAACGAGCGGTGCAGCGTGGGGTGCCGCAGGTCCGCGTCCACCGCGATCACGCTCGCTCCCGACAGCGCCATCGAGGCGGCGAGGTGCGCGGCCACCGTGGTGCGACCCTCTTCCGCTCCGGAACTGGTGACCAGGATGACCGTGCCGCCGTCGCGGTGCTCGCTCAGCCCGACCAGCCGCACCCGCAGGTATCGGAAGGCCTCCGCCACTGCGGAGTTGCGGTCGGTGTGGTCGATCCCCACCAGGGGTGACCTCCGCTGCCGGCGCCGCAGCCGCGGGATCTCGGCCATCACCAGCACGCGGGCCCGCTGCTCGAAGTCGTCCCGGCTGCGCAGGCGGTCGTTCAGCGCGTCCCGGCCCAGCGCCGTGCTCAGCCCGAGCACGAGCCCGACGAACCCGCCCAGCGCCGCGGTCACCGCCGGGGGGTGGCCGTCGGCCTTGTTCGGGAGCTCGGCGGGGGTGAGGAGCCGGGCGTTCACGCTCGGCGAGTCGGTGTCCTTGGCGTTCTTGGCGGTCTTTGTCCCGGTGTCGATGTCGCCGTCGTTGCGGAAGGCCAGGTACGCGTCGGCCACGGCCTGCGCCCGGTACCGCGCCACCGCCGGGTCCGGGCTCCGGTAGGTGATCGAGAGGATCTTCGTGTCCGGCGGGACCGTGACCTTCAGGTTCTTCTCGATCTCTCGCGTGCTCACGCCCAGGTCCGCGGCCACCTTCTCCACCACGACGCCGGAGGAGACCACCTCCTTCTCGGTGGTCACGTCGGGGGCCACCGGGGTGGTGTTCGGCTGGATCCGCGACTCCACCACGACGCTCGCCGTCGACGCGTACATCGGCGTGCTGTTGCTCGCCAGCTGCCAGGCGACGGCGGCGACGATCGCACCGCAGAGCAGGGTCCACCACAGGTGGACGCGCAGGAAGCGGGCCGTCGTTCCGCGCACGTTTACACTCCCGTCGGTGTTCGGGCGCCCGTGTCGACGTCACACAGGCTGGCCAGATAGCGCTCGCGCTGGCATTCCCAGGCAACGCTCTCGCGCACCAGGCGCTGTCCCCATGATCCCATCCGGGCCCGGCGGCGGGGGTCTTCGAGCAGCTCATCGACCAGATGGGCGAACGTTTCGGTGTCACCGACCGGGGCGTACGCGGCCGCCGCGCCGGCCAGCAGCCCGGTCTCCCGGATGTCGAAGGCCACGAACGGCAGGCCGGTCGCCATGTACTCCATCGCCTTCACCGGGGAGACGAAGTCCTCGATGTTCGGCTCCAGCCCGAGGTCGGCCGAGGACAGGTAGTCGAAGACCAGGTCCTCCTCGGCCCAACCGGGAAACTCCACCCACTCCGCGATGCCGAGGTGCCGGACCAGCTCGCGCAACTCGGGCAACGCGTCCCCGACCCCGACAAAGACGAACGAACAGTCCTTCCGGTCGAGCTCGTGCACCAGGTGGGCGATCGCGCGCAGGGCGAGATCGACGCCGTCCTGGGGCCCGATCATGCCGACCCAGCAGCACAGGTACCTGTACCCGCCGCGCAGTTCGGGCCGCGCCTGCCGGCGCCGGACCCGCGCGAGCATCGGCCCGTTGCCGACGATCGTGATCCGGTCCGGGCTGACGCCGCCGCGTTCCATCGCCACCCGGCGCAGGCTCTCGTTCACCACCAGGACCCGGTCCGCCAGCCGCAGGCTCGTCCTCTCCAGCAGCAGCAGGAGCCGGTACAGCAGCCCGCTCCGGCGGCCGTAGCGCGCCGCGAAGATCTCCGGCGAGAGATCGCGGAAGTCGAAGACCACGCGGCGGCGGAGCAGCCGCAGGGGCGCCACCAGGACGGGGTACACGTCCGGGGTGCTGCACACCTGCACGACGTCCATCCCCGTGGTCGCCAGCACCCGGAGGAGCAGGATGCCCGCCATCACCACCGAGTACAGGTACTCCCGGGCGAAGGCCACCGGCCCGCTGCCGTCCCGCGGGGCCGGGTAGTCCAGCACGCGGACGCCGGGCACGCACGCCGCGTTTCGCGGGTCGCGACGGCAGATCACCGTGACCGAGCAGCCGGCCTCCACCAGCGAGGTCGCCTGCTTGCGCAGGCGGTGGTCCCGAGCGAGGGCGATGCTTTCGACGATCATCAGCACCCGCGTCGGCCGGTGCCTCGGCGTCCTCATGTGCATGGCGGCTGCCCTCCTGGGGCGTGGGCGAGTGCCGGGGGAGAGGCCTCGACAGGTCCCGGGCGCGGTTCGTCACGGAAGGGGCGGAGCAGGGCCAGCAGCGCGAACAGCGCGTCGCTCGCTCCCCGGTAGGTCAGGTGCGGGTCGAAGAGCATCAGGACGACCTGCGCCGAGATCGCGGCCAGCACCCCCATCGCGGCGGCCGACGTCGGCCCGACCGAGCGGCGGGCGTACCAGAGCGCCGCACGGCCCGCCGCGACCACGAACAGCACGTAGCCGGCGAGCAGCGGCAGGCCACCGCCCCAGAGCAGCCAGGTGTAGCCGCTCTCGATCCAGATCCAGCCGAACTCCTGGGACGCCGCCGGCACCCGCGACGAGGGGCGCACACCGAGCACCCAGTTCCAGTGCCCCAGGAGCTCCGGCCAGAAGTAGGTCTGCAGGTTGCGCAGCCGTCCGATCCAGCTCACCGGTATGCCGGAGGCGCTGCTGAAGCCGCTCAGCCTGTTCTCGATCACCGGCCGCAGCGCGAAGTAGGCGACGACGACCACCGGGGCGGCATACC
>JBKPQU010000263.1:0-12177 GCA_046734255.1 Actinomycetota bacterium | reverse complement strand
GGACGGGCGGGTGCCGGCCGCGGCGGGCCGCCTCGAGCGGGCCCTGCAGCGCCGCGAGGACGCCGCCCGCGACCGGGCCGCCGCCCTGCCGGGCGAGATCGACCTCAGGGACGGTCAGGACCGTTCCCCGCTGGATCCGATGGCTGCGGCGCAGGCGGTGGCCTCGGGGCTGCCCCCGGACGCCGTGGTGGTCGAGGAGGCGATCACGGTGGGGCTGCTCCTGCGCGAGGTGCTGCTACCGGAGCTGCCCGGCTCGTACGTGCACACCGTCGGCGGCGGCCTGGGCTGGGGCATCGGCGCGGCGATCGGGACGCGAATGGGCCGCCCGGACCGGCCGGTGGTGGCCGTGCTCGGTGACGGCAGCGCGATGTTCGGCCTGCAGGGGCTGTGGAGCGCGGCACGGTACGAGGTCCCGGTGATGTTCCTCGTGATGAACAACGGGGAGTACCGGACGCTGAAGGAGACGCTGGACCGCAACGGCAGCCGGTCGACCGCGTTCGGGCGCTACGTCGGGATGGACCTGACCCCGCCGGCGCTGGACTGGGTGGCCGCGGGCCACCTGTTCGGCGTGTCGGCACGCCGGGTGAGCTCCGCCGGGGAGCTGGTCGACCTGGTCGCGGGCGTGGGCGAGCTGGACGCGCCGCTGCTGGTCGACGTCCCCGTGTTGGCCCACCGTGACTCGCTGCAGCCGGCCGACACGCGCGCCGTCGGGCAAGACACAGCACGGAGGCATTGAACCCGGCTACCGGCGAGTACCACCATCAACTCGTGGCCAACGATCCGGTGAACCCGGACGATGCTCAGGTAGCCAGCCGCTCGGGGGAGCAGTGGCCCACCAAGCCTCCCAAGTCCGTGCTCGCGCGAGGGCTCAGCCTGCTGGACGCCTTCGGTCCCACCGACGAGCAGCTGAGCCTGGCCGAGCTGGCCCGCCGGGCCGGCCTGCCGAAGCCGACCGCCTACCGGTTGGCCAAGGAGCTGGTCGAGTGGGGCGGGCTGGAGCGTTCCGCCCGGGGCTACCGGCTCGGCCTGGCCCTGTTCGAGCTCGGCCAGCGCGTGCCCCGGCGGCGGGAGCTGCGCGAGGCCGCCCTGCCGTACATGGAGGACCTGTACGAGGCGACCCACGAGAACGTCCACCTGTCGGTGCTGGACGGCGTGAACATCCTGTTCCTGGAGAAGGTCAGCGGTCACCGGTCGATGCCGATCGGCTCGCGGGTCGGGGTCCGGATGCCGGCGTACTGCACCGCCACCGGGAAGGTTCTGCTGGCCTACGGCCGGCCGGAGCTGTTCGCCGAGGTGGTCGCCCACGGCCTGGCCCGCTTCACCGCGCGCACGATCGTGGCGCCCGGGATGCTGCGCGCCGACCTGGAACGCACCGTGGCCCGCGGCTACGCGGTGAACCGGGAGGAGGCCGAGGTGGGCGTGTCGGCCGTCGCCGCGCCGATCTTCGACCACCAGAAGCGGGTGATGGCCGCGATGTCGATCACCGGCTACGCCCACCGGCTGGACCTGGACCAGCTGGCCCCGGCCGTGCGCACGGCCGCGCTGGCGCTCTCCCGTGAGCTGGCCCGGGAGACCGCCCGCCGCTCGCTGACCTGGCCGCGCGCCACCACGGCGAGCAACTGACGCGACCGACCGCGTACCGGCTGACCGACCGGCTGACCGACCAGCTGACCGACCAGAAGGGCGCACGGGGGCCCGGCGCCGTACCGTCGGCTCCACAACGCTGGAAGTGACTGGGAGGACCCTGTGCAGCTGATGCGGCTCGGGCCGGCCGGCGCCGAACGCCCGGCGGTCCGCGATGACGACGGCACCGTCCACGACCTCGCCCCGCTGACCCCGGACATCGACGGCGCCTTCCTCGCCTCCGGTGGCCTCCGCCGGGTCCGAGCGGCTCTGCAGGCGGGGTCGCTGGCCCCGCTGGACAGCGGCGAGACCCGGATCGGCGCGCCGATCGCCCGTCCCGGAAAGATCGTCTGCATCGGGCTGAACTACCGCGACCACGCGGCCGAGACCGGCGCGGCGATCCCCGCCGAGCCGGTCGTGTTCATGAAGGCCAGCAACACCATGGTGGGCCCGCAGGACGACGTCCCGGTGCCGCGCGGCTCGACCAAGACCGACTGGGAGGTGGAGCTCGGGGTGGTGCTCGGCGCCCCCGCGCGCTACCTGGACTCCCCCGAGCAGGGCCTGGCCGCCGTCGCCGGGTATGCGGTCTCCAACGACGTCTCCGAGCGGGAGTTCCAGATCGAGCGGGGCGGTCAGTGGGACAAGGGAAAGTCCTGCGAGGCGTTCAACCCGTTCGGGCCGTGGCTCGTGCCCGCCGACGAGGTGGGGAACCCGCAGGACCTCGCGCTCCGGTTGTGGGTCAACGGATCCCTGCGGCAGGACGGGACGACCGCGGACATGGTCTTCGGCGTCGGGCACCTGATCTGGTATCTGAGCCAGTTCATGGTGCTGGAGGCCGGCGACGTCGTGAACACCGGGACGCCGGCCGGCGTCGCGATGGGGCAGCCGGAGCCCAAGCCGTACCTGCGGGCCGGCGACGTGGTCGAGCTGGAGGTCTCCGGTCTCGGCCGGCAGCGACAGGTGATGACGCAGGCCTGACCCAAAGGGTGCTGGTCGAGGTCTACGGCCACCCCGGGAGGCTGCCGTAGGGTGACGGTGCCGGCGACCGGAGGGTCGTCGCGGTCACGAATCCGCCACGGAGGCCGGGGTGCGGATAGCACTGTTCGCGACCTGCCTGGCAGACGCGCTGTTCCCCCGCGCGGCGCAGGCCACCGTCGTGCTGCTGGAGCGGCTCGGCCACGAGGTGATCTTCCCCGCCGGGCAGACCTGCTGCGGGCAGATGCACGTGAACACCGGCTACCAGCCCGAGGCCCTCCCGCTGATCCGGCATCACGTCGAGGTTTTCGAGCGCGCGCTGATCCGCACGCAGGAGGGCGGGGACGGCGCGGACGTCGTAGTCTCGCCGTCCGGCTCGTGCGTGGCCTCGGTCCGCCACCAGCACGCCGAGGTGGCCCACCGGCTGGACGATCCGGGACTGGCCAAGCGCGCCGAGGCGGTGGCCGAGCACACCTACGAGCTGTCCGAGCTGCTGGTCGACGTCCTCGGCGTGACCGACGTGGGTGCGCGCTTCCCGCACCGCGTGACCTACCACCCGACCTGCCACTCGCTGCGGCTGCTGCGGGTGGGTGACAGGCCGCTCCGCCTGCTGCGGTCGGTGGCCGGCATCGACCTGGTCGAGCTGCCGGACGCCGAGCAGTGCTGCGGTTTCGGCGGCACGTTCGCGGTGAAGAACGCCGAGGTCTCCTCCGCGATGCTGGCGGACAAGATGGCGGCGGTGCTGGCCACGGAGGCGGAGGTGGTCACAGCGGGCGACGCGTCGTGCCTGATGCACATCGGCGGCGGTCTGTCGCGGCTGCGCACCGGCGTGCGCGCCGTCCACTTCGCGGAGATCCTCGCCGGTGAGGGATGGGAGGCGTCGGCGTGAGCACGTACCTCGGCATGCCCGTCGGTAGGACAGGGCTGCCGCTGGCCAGCGATGTGGGCACGCTGCGCGGCGACGACCCCTTCCCGACCGCGGCCCGGAAGGCACTGGCGAACAGCCAGCTTCGGCGCAACCTGGGGCACGCCACCGCCACGATCAGGACCAAGCGCGCGCAGGTCGTGCGTGAGCTGACCGACTGGGAGGAACTGCGGGACGCCGGCTCCGCGATCAAGGCCGACGCCATGGCCCGGCTTCCGGAACTGCTCGAGCAGCTCGAGCGCGAGGTCGTCGCCCGCGGCGGGGTCGTGCACTGGGCGCGGGATGCCGTCGAGGCCAACCGGATCGTCTGCGACGTCGTCCAGGCCACCGGCACCGACCGGGTGGTCAAGGTGAAGTCGATGGCCACCCAGGAGATCGCGCTGAACGAGGCGCTGGCCGCCGTCGGGGTGGAGGCGGTCGAGACCGACCTCGCCGAGTTGATCGTCCAGCTCGGCGGGGACCGGCCGAGCCACATCCTGGTGCCGGCGATCCACCGCAACCGTGCGGAGATCCGCGACATCTTCCTGCGCACGATGCCCGACGTACGACCGGACCTGTCCGACGAACCGCGCGAGCTGGCGATGACGGCGCGCGAGCACCTGCGCCGGACGTTCCTGTCCACTCCGGTGGCGATCAGCGGCGCCAACTTCGCGGTGGCCGACACGGGCACGCTCGTCGTGCTCGAGTCGGAGGGCAACGGGCGGATGTGCCTGACGCTGCCGCAGACCCTGATCACCGTGATGGGCATCGAGAAGGTGCTGCCGTCCTGGCGCGACCTCGAGGTGTTCCTGCAGCTGCTCCCGCGCTCGTCGACCGGGGAGCGGATGAACCCCTACACCTCCCTGTGGACCGGCGTGACGCCCGGCGACGGACCGCAGGAGTTCCACCTCGTGCTGCTGGACAACGGGCGTACGGCCGTGCTCGCCGACGAGGCCGGACGCTCTGCGCTGCACTGCATCCGGTGCTCGGCCTGCCTGAACGTCTGCCCGGTGTACGAGCGGACCGGCGGCCACGCGTACGGCTCGGTGTACCCGGGACCGATCGGTGCCGTGCTGACCCCGCAGCTGGCCGGCATGCAGGGCCACCTGCCCAGTGGCGCGGTCGACCCCGTGGACACGCTGCCGTTCGCCTCCTCGCTGTGCGGCGCCTGCTACGACGCCTGCCCCGTGAAGATCAACATCCCGGATATGTTGGTGTACCTGCGATCCCAGCACGTCGAGGGGCTGCGCCGGGCCAAGCGCATCCCCGCCCCCGAGCGCGCCGTGATGTCCACGGCGTCCTGGGTGATGTCCTCCACCGCGCGCTTCACCGCGGCCGAGCGGGCCTCGAAGCTGGGCCGCGTCTTCGCCCGCGGCGGGCGCATCCGCTCGCTGCCGCCGCCGCTGGCCGGCTGGACGTCGACCCGCGACCTGCCCGCCCCTCCCCAGGAGTCCTTCCGGGAGTGGTGGTCCCGCACGCGTGGGAAGGCCTCCGGCACAAGGGCGTACCGCACGCGCGGGAAGGCCTCCGGCACAAGGGATACCGGGGGGGCACCATGAGCACGCCGCCTCCTTCGGGGGCCCACCCTTACGGGGACATCGACGAGCGGGGCGGCGAGGACGGCGCCCGGGCCGCGATCCTGGACCGGGTCCGCGCGGCTCTCGGCGCGTCGCCGGCCACGGTCGAGGTGCCACGCGAGTACCAGCTTCGGGGAGAGCACGAGCCGGGTTCGGCGGCCGCGCGGGGAATGCTCGCGCACCGGCTGGCCGACTACCGCGCCGAGGTCCGCGGCTGCGCCGAGTCCGCGATCCCGGCCAGCGTGGCGGCCGCGCTGCGCGATCACCGGGTGAGGCTGCTGGTCGTCCCGGCCGGGCTGCCCGCGGACTGGCTGTCCGCGGCGGACGGCGTGGAGCACCTGATCGACAGCCCGGAGGAGCCGCTGGAGATCGCCGATCTCGACCGGAGCGACGGAGTCCTCACCGGTTGCGCCGTGGCGATCGCGGAGACGGGGACGATCGTCCTGGACGCCGCCGACGGCCAGGGCCGGCGCGCGCTGACGCTGGTGCCCGACCTGCACATCGTCGTCGTCCGCGCGGAACAGGTCGTCCAGAGCGTCCCCGAGGCCGTCGCCCGGATGTCCCCGCGCCGCCCGCTCACGATGATCAGCGGCCCCTCGGCGACCAGCGACATCGAGCTGAACCGCGTCGAGGGCGTGCACGGCCCGCGCACCCTCGTCGTCATCCTCGCGTCCCCCGGCTGACCGCTCTACCGCACCGGGGAAGGCTCCGCTCGGGTGGACCGGGGCAGGAGCAGGTAGGCGCCGAGGAGGAAGCACAGCGCGCCGACGAACGTGCCGAGGTTGGTCAGCGTGACGTTACGAGGCAGCCCGGAGTCGGGCACCACGTACGACGCGACCGCGGAGACGCCGAACGCGATCGAGCCGAGCATGTTCACCTCCGCGATCCACCACTCACGGTCGTGCGGCCGCCAGGACAGCAGCCCGCCGGCCAGGCTCAGCGACAGCCCGCTGGCGACCAGGAAGCAGATCGAGCCGAAGGCGTCGGGCCGCCACACCTGCTTGTCCGCCTCGGCCGCGCTGAGGCCGGTCGCCAGAGCATGGAGGGTGCTGGCGTTGAAGAAGAGCGTCCCCGCCAGCTGGATCGAGGCGGCCCACCACTCCTTGCTCCCCCGGCCCCGCCCGCCGGTCCCCCTCGCCTGCAGGAACTGCCCGAGGCCCGCGGAGGTGAAGAACAGCGACCCGACGAAGAAGGTGACGCCGTCCGCCGTCACGCCGACCGCGTCGAGGTAGCCCGGCAGCGCGCCCAGCGCGAAGCACGCCGATCCGATCATGAAGAGGATCCCGATCGTGCGGTTGCTGGTCATGCCTCGCTGGGCTCCCTCGCCGCCTCTGGCGGCAGGCGCCGGCCCTGCCAACGCTGCCGCGTCTGCACGACCGTCTGGGCCAGGTTCCGCATCGAGGACAGGCCAGGTACGCGCGAGCGGGTCAACGACGGCACCCAGACCTCCACCCCGCCGTAGCGGCGCTTGTAGTCGTTGGGTCCGGCCAGGTCCAGGACCTGGACGCCGCGTTCGCGCCAGTACCGCATCGCGTACCAGAACATGGCCTCGTTCGGCCGGAGGTTCTGGTCGGCGCGCAGGCTCGCGCCGCCCCAGAAATAGGCCGTCCGATCGTGGGCGGGGAACAGCGACGTGGCGATGCAGCGGCCGTCGGGCGACAGGCAGCGCAGCATGAGCAGGTCGCCGGTCGGCTCGAGGCAACGGATCAGCTCCCGCACCCGCTCCACGCCGTAGGTCGGGACCAGCGACTGCCGGGCGAAGACCCCGCGCAGCTGCTCGTGGTACTCCTCGGCGAAGCCGGTTCCGGAGGCGACCTCGACCTTCACCCCTTCCTTCTCCGCCTTGCGCACGGCCCGCCGGCACGCGCTCGACATCCGGTTGAAGATCGTTGTCTCCTCCCCGGTGAGGTCCACCTCCAGCGTCATGTGGACGGTGCTGTCGAAACCCAGGGCGTCCAGCTCCCCCGGGGCGATGTTCCGGTCCACCAACTCGAGGAAGACGCAGTGCAGCGCACCGAAGGCGAACCGCGGGAGTGCCGCCGCGGCGTCCCGGTGGCTCACATCGGCCGGGAGCGTGAAGCCCATCGAGGCCGTGGTCCACCCGGGGAAAGGGCTGCCCAGGATGCGCACCCCGAAGCGCCGGATCACCAGGCCGGTGAAGTACCCGACCCGCTCCCCGTCCCGCAGCACGGCGGCCACGACCGGGTCGGCGTTCTGGGTCCGTGCGAGGAAGTCCAGCCACTCCCGGGTCTGGAAGACCAGCCGGTCGGACACCCCGGCCATGTGCCGCCAGTCGCTGTCCTGCGGTTCGATCCGCTCGAGGCGCAGCCCGCGATCCGGCAATGGATCATGCACCGATACAGCATACGTGCGTGCTGTCCGCGACCACCGGCGAAAGTATTGTCGCGGGATCCGTGGTTGAGGGGGTCCGGGTAGCCCCGCTGCCCGAGACTGATGAGGGGCCGGGCTCGGGACCGGCCCACCGTCCGGAGGAGGGGTGACCGCAGATGGCAGGGCGCCGGTGGGCCCTCCTGGCGTGCACGACGGAGCCCGGAGAAGCCGGGCGCCGCGGTGAGCGCCGAGGACGGGTGATCGGTGACTGACCCGGTGACACCCCAGGCCGACCGCGACGGACCGGAGGCGCCCCCGGTCGGGCGGGTCCGGGACCTGGTTGCGCGCGGCGTGGCCGCGACGCGTACCGGCCTGCGTGACCCGACGTCGCCGCTGGTGGCCAGCCAGCTGCTGACCGCCGGGGTGGCGTTCCTGGCGAACATCCTGGCGTCCCGCGCGCTCGCGCCTTCCGGCCGCGGCGAACTGGCCCTGCTGCTGCAGATCGGGTACCTGAGCAGCCTGGTGATGATCCTCGGCACCGACCGCAGCGTGCTGGCGGTCTATCCGGGTGCGCCGCCGCGGGTGGTGACCCGGGCCTTTCTGCGGCTTCTGCTGTGGCCCACCGTCCTGGGACTGCTGGCGGCGGTCGCGTTGGCGTTGCTGCCGCTGCCCGGCCTGGGCTCGTGGCAACTGCGGCTGGCCGTCGCGTCGGTCTTCGCGGTGGTCAACTCGCTGGTCCGGGCGGCCCGTTCGATCGCGATCGCGACCGGTCAGATGCGGGCCTTCCTGCACTGCACCGTCATCAACCAGGCGCTGCTGCTGGTGTTCGTGTCCGCGCTGTGGGTCGCCCACAACAGCAGCAGCGCGGTGTGGGTGGCCGCCTACGCGCTGTCCGACATCATCCCGACCGGCGCCTACCTCCTGATCTGGGCGCGGTCCACGATGGCCGGCCGGACGCCGGAGCCCCAGGTCCCGGATCACCGCCGGCAGGCGGCCCGGTCGGAGGGCATCCTGCTCTTCCCAGCCGCGGTGGCCACCAGCGGCATGCTGCGGCTGGACCGCCTGCTGCTGCCGGTCATGGCGTCGACCGCGGCGCTCGGTGTCTACGCCGGCATCGGGACGATGACGGAGGTGGTGACCTGGCCCCTGCTCGCCTTCGCCGACGCCCGGCTCGGCCGCTGGCGGCGGGCCAACGACGAGGGCAGGCTGCGGATCAGACCGCCGCTGCTGGCGACGATCGGGTACAGCGTCGGAGCGGGCGCCTTCTTCACGGTGGTGATCCGGGTACTGGCGGTCCCGCTGCTCGGCCCGGCGTACGTGGCCGCGGACGACCTGGTGGCGCCGCTGGTGCTCGCCGCGATGGTGTACGGGCTGTCCCAGGTCATGGTGGCGATGCTGACCGCGCGGCGGCGGAACGCGAACGCCTCGATCGCCGAGACGACGGGGTTCGTGGTCAGCGTGATCGCGTACCTCCTGCTGATCCCCCGGTACGGGGCGATGGGCGCGGCATACGCCTCCCTGATCGGCTACGGCAGCAGCTTCGCGGTGGCGGGCATGGCACTGATCTTCGCCCCGGCGCGCAGACCTGCACCCGAGGTGGCAGGGGTCGGATGAGCGCGCCACACGGTGGAAGCGGCCGCCGGGAGCGGGTTCTGATCGCCGGCGGCGCGGCGGTGTCGGTGCTGACGCTCGCGGCCCTGGCGGTGTTCACCGGCGATCCGGGCGCCGGACGGCAGGGAGGCTCGCCCGCCCGCTCGCCCGCCGTCCTGGCCACGCCCTCGGCGGGACTGCCCGCGCCGAGCCCGACGGCCACGTCGACGGTCACCGCCTCGCCGTCGGCCACGCCGGTCGGCCCGCTGGAGAGCGTCGCCTGGTGGAATCGCAAGTTCCACCGGTACTGGAGGTCGGAGCGGTCGTCGGTGATGGCGATGAGCAGATCCGCGGACAGCTGGGACCACTACGAGTTGTCGTACTCCCTCGACGCGCTCACCGCCGCCTACCAGGCGACCGGCGAGGTCGACTACCTGCATGACGCATTGACGATCGTTCAGAACGTGATGGCCTCCGCCAGGCCGTCGTCCTCGCTGCGCGGCAGCGGGTACCGGGACTCCTTCCGCGGCTGGGCATCGGCCGAGGAGGACGGCGACGAGGTGCCGCTGTACGAGAGCTACTTCTGGCGGTACGCCACCTCCCTGCTGCGGGTGATCCACGAGACGCCACGGCTGGACGGCGATGCCGCCGTGCAGCGGCGCTACGCCGCCGTGCTGGCGTTCGCGCAGCGCAACATCGTGCAGAAGTGGGTGAGTCGCGGTGCGGGCACCAACATCTACCGCAGCCGGACACACATGGCCGCGCACTGGGCGATGATCGCGGC
Organism: Actinomycetota bacterium; assembly: GCA_046734255.1. Classification (GTDB taxonomy): domain Bacteria; phylum Actinomycetota; class Actinomycetes; order Actinomycetales; family Kineosporiaceae; genus JBKPQU01. The sequence goes on along the minus strand of JBKPQU010000263.1, from coordinate 2,393 downwards.
GAACCTGTCGGTGCTCACCACCGATCGGTCGCTCCTGGCGCAGTACCGAAGGATCATCACCTCGATCGACCGCCAGCTCCCCAACTACCCGTCCTCGTTGCGCCGGCAGTTGCGGCCCAACCCGAAGGACCGCAACGCCTACTTCTGGAGCGACGTCTGGGGCGCCAGTTCCCGTCCCGGGCAGGACGTCTCGCACGGCAGCGGCGTGATCGCCTACGTGGTCACCGCGCACGACCTGGGGATCGACTGGACGCGGCAGGACATCGCCCGGTTCGTGGAACTGCTGGACCGGGTGGTGTGGCCGCGGGAGAACCGGGTCACCGAGTTCGTCGACGGCTCCGGGACCGGCAACGGTTGGCTGGCCGACGGGTGGGTCAAGCTGGGCCGTTACGACGCCGACCTGCAGCGCCGGCTGGAGCGGCACGGCGTCCAGAACGACCAGTTCCTGGCCAACGGTGCGCTCAACGCCGCCCTGCTGCTGTGCCCGACCACGCCGGCGGCGAAGGCACCGGCCGCCTGCGGCCCGCAGCCGCCCCCGGCCGCAGCCCCCTGATCAGGCCGACTTGTCGGCGCCCTCGGGCTGCGAGGACGCCGGGCGCAGCCGGTCCCGCACTCCGATGTAGATCCGCGGGCCCATCGCCTGCTTGGCCGCGAACCGCAATCGATCCGAACGGAAGAACGGCTCGACCCGGCCCTCGCGCAGTCTCGCGACCGCTCCGGCCGGCGTGGTGGCACGGATCGCGAAGCGCGGTACGACGGGCCGTCCCGCGCGCGCGTAGGCCGGCCGCGAGGTGTACACGCGCCGGTAGCCGGCTTCGAAGGCCAGCCGTGACACCCGGGCGCTGAAGTTGCCGCCGGGAACGGAGAACTCCTCGATCGGGGCGCCGAGAATGTCCTCCAGGCAATTCCGGCTGTCGTTGAGCTCCCTGCGGATTTCTTCCTCGCTCATCAGGTTCAGCACCGGATGCGTCACCGAATGGCTGCCCACTTTCTGCCCGGCGGCATTCCAGTCACGCAGCATGGCCTCGTCGATGAAACCGGCACGGCCGAGGTATCCGGTGGTGACGAAGAGAGTCGCCTCGGTCCCGTTCTCCTGCAGCGCAGGCAGGGCATGCTGGACTGTCCCTGCGTACCCGTCGTCGAAGGTGACCTGGCAGGGGACACTGCCGGGGCCGCCGACCGCGGCCAGACCCTGCCGCAGCTGGTCGAGGGAGACGGTGTACCCGCTGGGCTCGCCGATCGAGACGTCGTGGTACATCAGGACCGCGACGCGCTCATTCACACTCGACTCCAGCCGGCCGCTTACCACGGAATTTGCCGGTAACCAGCCTTGGCAGTCTATGTTCCGTGCCGCGGGCTGGGAACCGGGCTGCGCTGGCGTACGCCGGATGGGCTATCCCAGGGACGGATGCTCGCACACCGGAGGCGGGCTGCCGCCGGATGCCGAACCGGCCGGTCCGGGTGACCTGGCGGCGTCGGGGCACAGCAGGATGGCCGCGTTGAGCGCGCCGTTGGCGTAGAACTGGTCGTTGGCCGGTTGGTGGTTCTCCAGCCGGGCCTGCAGTGCAGGGTCGTGGCGGCCGAGCTTGACGAAACCGTCGCTGAACCACCCGTTGCCCCGGCCGCTGCCGTCGACGAAGTTCGATCCCGGTCCGTCCCCCGGGCCGTCGGCCGGCCAGACCACGTCGGCAAAGGTCCGCACGAACCTGGCGATGTCGGCGTCGCTCCACGCTCCGCCCTGGTCGTGCGCCTCCACGACGTAGGCGATGACGCCGTTGCCGTGCGAGACATCCTGCCCGGGCCGCCGGCAGGATCCCCACACGTCGCTCCAGAAGTAGGCGCCGGGATGGCCGGGAAGGACGGTCATCTGGCGGTGGAGCTCGTCGTCGATCCTGGTCTCGATGCTGCGGTACAGCTGGCGCCGGGCCGGGCTGGTGGTGACCTCCGCGAGGTTCATCGTGATCAGCGCCCAGTGCGCCGTCGTGTGGGTGCGGCTGCGGAAGATGTTGTCGTCCGCGCCGCGGCGGTACCACTTCTCGAAGATGTTGCGCTCGGCGAAGGCGACCAGTTGCTGGTAGCGCGGTTGCAGCGCGGCGTCCTCGGCGAGGGCGGGCGTGTTGTGGATCACCCGCAGCAACGACGTGGCATACCGCCAGAAGTAGCTCTCGTACAGTGGCACCTCCTGGCCGCCCTCCTGTCGGGAGGCCCAGCCGAGGTAGGTGTCGTGGTACTGGCTGTGCATCAGCGAGGCGGACGGCGCCGCGCCGGCCACGACGTTCTCGACCAGCGACAACGCGTCGTCCACGTAGTCCACCCGGCCGGTGGCCAGGTAGGCGGCCGTGAGCGCGTCGACGGCGTACGACAACTCGTAGTGGTCCCAGCTGTCCCTGGAC
>JBKPQU010000262.1:0-4827 GCA_046734255.1 Actinomycetota bacterium | reverse complement strand
GCCCTGGGCACGGCCGTCACCGCGGCGCAGGCCCTCGGCGTCGTCGCGGTCTGCGCGGGCGTGCTGCTCACCGCGCAGGTGCCGGGCGGGCCGGGGCGCGGCCGGTTGATCGCGCTGGCGGCGCCGGTCTCGGCGTGCATCGCCACGTACACGCTGCTGGACGCCGTCGGCGTCCGGCTGGGCAGTGCCACCGCCTACCTCTGGGTGACGATGACCCCGGTCGGCATCGCGCTGCTCGCGGGTGCCGTGCGCTCCCAGGGAGCGGCGGCCGCCTTCTCCGGCTTCCGCAGCGGGACGGCGTGGATCACCGGTGCCGGCATCTTCCTCGCCTACGGGCTCACGCTGCTCGCGCTGCGCGAGGCCTCCGCGGCACAGGTGCCGGTGGTGGCCGCGGTGCGGGAGACCAGCGTGGTCATGCTGCCCCTGCTCACCTGGGCGATCACCCGCGCGCGGCTGCCCGCCCGGGTCGTGGTCGGCAGCTGGATCATCCTGGCCGGGATGCTTCTGCTGCGCCGCGGCTGAAGCAGCCCGGTAATGGTCCTGGTAATGGTCAGGAACCGACGCTGCTCGGCTGCATCAGCGCGGCCTGGCGGGCCGTCCCCTCGATCAGGTCCGCCGCCCGCTCGAGGCCGCGCCTTCCCTGGATCGTCCTGGAGATCAAGGCCATCCGCTGCCGCAGCGCGGTGTCCCCGGCCAACCGGTCGACCGCACCGCGCAACTCGTCGTCGCTGAACCGGTAGGTGTCCATGCGGATCCCGTACCGGGTCTCGTGCACCCGCTGCGCGTTGTCGTACTGGTCCCAGAACAGCGGCATCACGATCATCGGCTTCCCGAAGTGGAAGCACTCGGTGGTCGTGTTGTTCCCGCCGTGGGTGATCACCAGGTCGACCAGCGGGAGCACCTTGGTCTGCGGCACGAACTCCGCGCCCCACATGTTCGGCGCGAGCTCCACCTCGGTGTGCAGCGGGCCCTTGCTCACGACGTAGCGGTGCGGCGTCTCGGCCAGGCAGCCGATCACGCGGCGCATCAGCTCGACGTCGGCGCTGCCCAGCGAGCCGAGGCTGAAGTAGACCAGCGCGCCGTCGCCCTCGCGGATGGCCTGGGGCAGCTCCACCTCCTGCTCGGTCTCCCGCACCGAGGAGTCCAGCCGGTGCCAGGTGGGTCCGAGCGGACGGCGTGCGGTGTAGTCGATCTCCTCCGGGTAGACGTAGAGGTTCAGCACGTCCGAGCTGTGGATGAACTCCAGGACGGGCAGCGGCGGTGCGCCCTGCTCGGTCACCCAGGCGTTGAACTCCTCCCACATCGGACGGTGCGTGCTGTCGTACTCGGCCCGGAAGGCCGTCCACCCGCTCCGGTCACCGATCGGGTAGCCGGAGAATGTCGGCGGCACCAGGGGTCCCTTGAGCTCCAGGGGATTGCAGGACACGATCCGGACGAACGGCGCCTCGGCGGTGAGCAACGCCGGGAAGGCCACGACGTTGTCCTCGACGATGATGTCCGGCCGGTGCCGGCCGATGATCGCCTGCAGCTGCGGCTCGCAGTACTTCGCCCCGGCGATCAGCTCCTCCCACACCGGGCGCACCCAGGTGGCGAGCTGCTCGATCGTCGGCTTGCGGAACTCCGGCGCGGTGTCGCGGACGAAGTCCTTCCAGAACTGGCCGGCGTCCTGGGAATGCTCGGGTGGCGGCGCCAGGTCGACCAGGTCCTCCTCGAAGCCGAACGGCGTCAGCTTGCCCTCCCACGACGCCTCGGCGGCGAACACCACCCGGTGTCCCCGGCGCCGCATCTCATCGCCGATCCCGATGCAGTTGTTGGTCGGTCCGTAGGCGCTCTCCGGCACGAACAGGACGGTCAGCGCGTCGGCCATCGGCACTCCTCGGCAGGGCTGGCATCGCAGCGATGGCCGTATCTTCTCCAGGTCTGCTCTCGCCCGCCATGCCCGCTTTGCTCCGAGCGGGTGACGGGCGTGCTCGGGGACGGCCGGATCCGGCTCCCGATCGGCAGGGGTCAGCGGGTGAGGAGGCCGCGGGTGATCGTCGTCCTGGCCACCGGCCGCCCCTCGAACCAGACCAGCCGGGGCGGATCCTGGGCCCGCAGGACCTCTGGCCAGCTCGGGGCGGCGTACAGCTGGAGGTCGGCCCGGGCCCCGGGGCGGAGGCCGTACGCCGGGCCGAGCCGCCACATGCGCGCCGGGGCGGTGGTCACCGCGTCCAGGGCGGCCCCGAGCTCGTCAGTCGTGGCCAGGTGGGCGGCGTGCGCGGAGATCAGGGCGACCTCGAGCAGGTCTCCCCGGCCGAAGGGGTAGAACCCGTCGTGGACGCAGTCCTGGCCGAACGCCAGGGGGACCCCGGCGGCCAGGAACTCACGCACGCGGGTGGACCCGCGGCGGACGAGGCCTCGATCCCCCCGGCCCTGCAGCACGAGGTTGGTGACGGGGTTGGCCACGATGCTCACCCCGGCACGCGCGCAGCCGGCGATCACCCGCTCCGCGTACGCGTCGTCCGCGGCGGCCAGCGCGCAGACGTGACCGGCGGTGACCCGGCCCTGCCAGCCGCGGCGCTCGGTCTCCTCGACCACCATCGCCAGCGTGCGGACGTCGCCGTCGTCGGTCTCGTCGACGTGCATGTCGAGGTCGGCGTCGAACTCCTGCGCCAGGTCGAAGCAGAACCGCACGTGCTCGCGCTGCTCGGCCTCGCTGCGCTCCCAATGCGGCATGCCGCCGACGACGTCGGCGCCCTCCTGCATCGCGGCGCCCATGAGATCCGCCGCTCCCGGGTCGCGCAGGATGCCCTCCTGCGGGAAGGCGATCGTGCGCACCTCGGCGATGCCGGCGCAGTCCGCGGCCGCGGCGAGGACCCCGCGCAGCGGGACCAGCCCGCCGACCGTGTCCACGTCGACGTGCGAGCGCAACCTGGTGCTGCCGAACAGCACCGAGGACTCGATCACCGCCCGCGCGCGGCGGCGCACGTCCTCGACGTCGTACGCCCGCTTCGCGGCATGGATCGCGCCGATCGCCCCGGCCAGCGTGCCGTCGTGCTCGGCCAGCTGGTCACGGATCAGCACCTTGTCCAGGTGGATGTGGGTGCTGATGAACGCCGGCAGCAGCAGCCCACCGTCGGCGTCGACCGCCTCGCCCGCTTCTTCCGCCTCGCCCTCCCCCGCGGGCAGCACCTCGGCGATCGCCGTCTCGTCCAGGACGACGTCGACCGCCGAGCCGTCCGCCGATCTGGCGTCACGGATCAGCGCGGTCATCGGAGCAGGCCCCGGCTGATCGCGACCGCCATCGTCGGGGCCAGCGGCAGGCGCGGGATCAGCGTGGTCTGAACAGCGTGGTAGGCGTCGGGCTTGCCCTGCCAGATCGTGGACGCCGGCCGGTTGCCGGGGTCGAGCTCGTGCCGCCACGAGCCGTGCTCGGTGTCGATGAAGTAGGTCGCGGCGTAGTCCCACCACCGGCGGTACGCCGCTTCGTACCGCTCCCGCTCGGTGGCCGATCCGGTGACGGCGTGCAGTGCCGCAGCGGCGGCGATCCCCTCGCCGACCACCCAGAACAGGCGCTGGCGGACCACCGGGCTACCGTCCCACCCGGTGGTGTAGACGAACCCGTCGGCGCCGTCGACCGCCCAGCCGTCACGCACGGCGTTGCCGAACAGCGCCGCGGCGTCGTCGATCAGCCAGGCCGGCGCGGCCGCGGGATCCTGCGGATTCTGGGCCGCGAGCCCGGCGTGGACGTGCAGGCAGAGCCGGGACCACTCCAGCGCGTGCCCGATCGTGGCCCCGTACGGGCGGAACGGGTGGCCCGGTTCGTCGGCGTTGTACTCGGGCAACGGCTGCCAGTCGGGGTCGAAGTGCTCGGGGATCCGCCAGCCGTTGGTGCGCGCCCACCCGTGGATCACCCGCTCGGTGATCCGCAGCGCCCGCCGCCGCCACTCGCCGTCGCCGGTCGCGTCGGCCGCGGCCAGGTAGGCCTCGACGGTGTGCATGTTCGCGTTCACGCCGCGGTACGGCTCGCAGTCGGTCCAGGTGCGGTCCCAGACGTCGACGACCATGCCGTCGTCCTCGCGCCAGAAGTGGCGGTCGGAGACCGCGAGCGCGTCGGCGAGCAGCTCGGCCGCGCCGTCCCGGCCCGCGACCAGCGCCGAGGCGGCGGCCAGCACGACGAAGGAGTGCTCGTAGCTGCGCTTGTCCGCCAGCACCGGGCCGTCGGGGCCCACCGAGGCGAACCAGCCGCCGTACGCCTCGTCGCGCATCCGCCCGGTGAGCGCTGCCAGGCCGTGGTCGACCAGCGGCCCGGCGCCCGGGCGTCCCCAGAGGTGCGCGAGCGCGAGGACGTGCACCATCCGGGTCGTGATCCACAGCTCGACCGGCCGCTCGAGCAGTGGCGTGCCGTCGTCGTCCTGCCAGGCGAAGCCCCCGTCGGGATGCACCGAGCGGCTCGCGAAGTCCACGAGCCGCTCCGCCTCACCGGCCAGCCACGCCCGATGGGATGCCGACTCCAGCCACGACCCGCTCATGAGGCCCCGCCTCCCGTGCACTCATGCTCCTACGAGCCACCGTTGCTCCCTGGAGCCACCGCTGCACGGGCCAAACGCCCTCCCGAGCGGTGGCTAGGCGGAGCATAGGCGGCGCCAGTGGGGGTGCCCCCGCTTTGCGGGGGGAGCATGACGATGGGCGGGAGATGATCACGGGGTGCGCGAGGGGGGAGTTGAACCCCCACGTCCTTGCGGACACAGGAACCTGAATCCTGCGCGTCTGCCTATTCCGCCACTCGCGCGAGCGCGTGTCAGGCTAGCACGCGGGGTTTCGCCCACTGGGTCGCCGCTGGCGGGC
>JBKPQU010000261.1:0-3825 GCA_046734255.1 Actinomycetota bacterium | reverse complement strand
CCGGTCGCGACCGTCGAGGTCCGGCGGCGCAGCAGGACGATCGGGGCCCGGTGACCGCACAGCAGCTCCGCCTCGGCATCGCGCACGTGGGCGATGCCCCGAGCGGCGGCCAGGTCGCGGACGAGGACGGCGAACGGCTTGTCCCCCCGCCGCTTCAGCCGGCGCAGCCGCTCGACCGCGCGCGGGTCCGTGGCATCGCAGGCCAGGTGGTACCCGCCGAGGCCCTTCACCGCGACGACCGCGCCCTGCGCGAGCATCGAACGCGCCGCGACCAGCGCGGCGTCCTCGCGCGGCGCCGGCGCGGTACCCCCGGCCACCAGCAACTCCAGCCTCGGCCCGCACGCCGGGCAGCACACCGGCTGCGCGTGGAAGCGCCGGTCCGCCGGGTCGTCGTACTCGGCGGCACAGAGCGGGCACATGGGGAAGCCGGCCATCGTCGTCCGCGGCCGGTCGTACGGCAGCCCGGTGATGATCGTGAACCGCGGCCCGCAGTCGGTGCAGGAGATGAACGGGTGCCGGTACCGGCGATCGGTCGGATCGGCCAGCTCGGCGCGGCAGGCCGCGCAGGTGGCCACGTCCGGGGGGACGAGCGTCGCGCCGGAGGCCGCGCCGTTCGATGCGGCGATCACGAACCCTTCTGACCGCCGGGGCGGGACGGCGACCGAGCGGACCTCCTCGACGACGGCCAGCGGCGGCGCGTCCCGGGCCACGCGCAGGCAGAAGGCAGCCACGTCCTCGGCCGCGCCCTCGACCTCGGCGACGACTCCCTCCCCGCTGTTCGACACCTCCCCGGTCAGCCGCAGCTCGCTGGCCAGCGCGTGGACGAACGGCCGGAAGCCCACTCCCTGCACGACGCCCTGGACCAGCACCCGGCGGCGCTCGCGGGGCGGCGGCGGTGCCGGCGCGCGCACGGCCCTCAGCCGCTTCCCAGCGCGCCCGCCAGGCCGGACGGCGCCAGCCGGCGGTTGACGATGTCGAGGTGCCAGGCCGTGTACCGGCGCAGCGCGGTCAGCTGCCGCCTGGACAGCCGGTCGCAGACCCAGTCCCAGTGCAGCGAGACCCAGTGCCCGGGCACGAGGTCTCCCACGAGCCCGACGCCGGCGACCGCTCGCCGGGCCGACTCCTCCTCGGCCGGGCCGAGGTGAAGCGCCCGCCCGTCCCACCGCAGCGGCTGCGAGCGCACCGTGACCTCGTCTCCGGCCACGCTGATCACCCGGCCCCAGCGGACACGGCACCGGTCGAGCACCTCCAGCGCGTGCTCGCTGCGCCGCCCGTCACCCAGGAAGCCGACCCACGGGTAGACGCCGAAGACGTGGAAGCTGTGGTGCGGCACGCCGCCGGCCATCACGCCGTCCGCGAGTGCGCTGAACCCGCGCCCGATCCGGCGCCGGAACCGCTCCTCCAGGGAGTCGCCGATCGGCCGGACGCCGACCCGGTCCAGCAGCCAGCTGCCCACCCAGTACGCCTCGACCACGCGCCGGTCGAGCGGATCCTTGATCCCGGTCGCGCCGGCGATCAGCTCCAGGTACGGCCAGGCGCCCTCGAAGCCGCGGGCCAGCTGGGCCAGCCCCTGGTCGGCGACGCCCTCGGCGGCGTAGTGCAGCAGCGCGCTGCCGTCCGCCGGGCCGCAGTAGCCCAGCGCGTTCGGCGGGTAGGCGTAGCGGGCGAAGGTGACGGCACCGCTGCGCGGCCCGGCGTCCCGGGCGTCGTCCCGCGGCGACCGGGTGGCGGTGGGTGCCGCGCCGCTCACCACGACGACCATCCCGGGGGTGCGGCGTCGACCGACAGGTCCGGCATCGCGGCCGGGCTCACGGGTTCGGCGCCGAGCATCTCCAGCGAGCCGACCGCGGCGGCGGCATCCGCCTCGCTGATCAGCTCCATCGCGAAGCCCATGTGCACGAGGACCCAGTCCCCGGGCGCGAGCGTGACGCCCTCGTCGAGCATGCCCGTCCCGATCGGGCGGACGGCGCCGGACACCTCGCACATGGCGACGCCCTCGGCGTCGCAGGAGACGACGCGGGCGGGGATTCCGAGGCACATCGCCGGATCCCGCCGCTACGGCAGGACCGGCGACGGTGCCACGTCGATCGACACCAGCGTCAGCTCGTCGCCGCCGTTCAACCGCACGTCGATGTCCCCGCACCGCGGGCAGGACAGCACGACGTCGTGGACGACCGAGGTGTGGTCGCAGGCGTCGCACTCCACGGTGATCGGCACGATCTCCAGGGTCAACTCGGCGCCGTCGGCCACGCTCCCCTCGGAGACCAGCGCGAAGGACTGCCGCATCGACTCCTCGTCGACCCGGTTCATCACCCCGGAACGGATCCGCACTGCCTGCACGGTCCGCCCTGCCGCGCGGCGTTCCACCGCGTCCAGCACTGCCTGGCAGAGCCCCACTTCGTGCATCGCGCCACGTCCTTTCTGGCCAGCCTGCAGCCTCGTCAGCGCCTACATCTGCCGGATGGAGATGTAGCGCTTGATGTCGGGCAGCAGCTGGACCACCGCGGCGGCCGCGGCTGCCACCACTGCCACTTTGATCAACCTGCCGACCATGCTGGGCTCCTTCTGATCACCGTTCCTGATCACTGCGAATGGGTTCGGTCCCCGTCGGCTGCTGGGTCTCGCTGTCCTCGCCGTCGGGGTAGTCGGGCAGGATCGAGCCGGGCGAGCTGACCAGGCGCTCCACCAGATGCACGGCCTGGTCCAGGGCCGCGCTCACCCCGGGGCTGAGCCCGGCCAGGTCGGTCACGTCCTCCGGCTCGCAGGCCACCAGGACGGCCCGGCCGACCGAGCCGCCGAGCGTCTCGACCAGCGTGAGCACGGTGTCCGGCTGCATGCCGTGGGCGTTCATCATCACGCCGGCGTCGACGGCCGCCGGCTCGCCCGGCCCGGACGTCGCCCCGGCGTCCTCGCGGGGCACCGGTCCCAGGTCCACCACGCTGAGCGTCCCGGGCGCCTCACCGCGCGGCGCGGCGTCGACCAGCACGAGCAGCTCGCAGCCGTCGAGCAGCTCGTACGCCAGGTGGACGCCGCGGATGCCGAAGTCGGCGATCTCCACACCGTCCGGCTGGTCCCGGGTCATCAGCCGCCGGGCCACCTCGACGCCGAACCCGTCGTCGCCGAGGAAGACGTTCCCGACGCCGGCGACCAGCGTGCGGTGCGCGGTCATGGGATCACCTCCAGCGGCTCGACCTCGTCCGGGGCGAAGTAGAGGAAGCGGCCGTGCCGGGCGTTCAGGTCCGCCGCCGGGTCGTCCTCCGGGGTGACCGCGAGGTGCGCCTGCCCGTCGACGTCGAGCAGCACCGCCTCGACCACCGCGATCCGGCCCACCAGGAACAGGTCCTGGGCGTCCGCCCGCCGGCTGCCCGGGCGCAGCCGCACGCGGCTGCCGCGGCTGACCTGCGTGCCGGCGATCACCAGGCTGTCGGTGCCCGGCGAGACCGAGGCGTCGGCGCCGGGATCCCACCACGGGGTCTCCGGCGCGTCGAGGGGGTCGCCGCGGGGCCGGTCGCCGTGGCCGGCCGGTTCGACCGATTCGACGGGACGCAGCGAGCGGACCGCGCCGTGCAGCCGCTCGAGCAGGTCGCCCGGCAGCGTCTCGACGTGGTCGAGCAGGCTGGCCGCTCGGACGTCGGTGGCCCGGGCCTCCCGCTTCTCCTCGTCGGTGAGCACCATCGTCCGCAGCGTGAGGATCTCGTCGATCTCGTTGGCGTCGAAGAGGTCGGCCGGGCTCTCGGGCGCGAGCCGCGGGTAGTCCTCGAGCACGATCGGCGTGGCCAGCACCACCTCGCCCCGCCCCTCGGGCCCGGTGAGCACCGGCCACAG
>JBKPQU010000260.1:0-2435 GCA_046734255.1 Actinomycetota bacterium | reverse complement strand
CCGCGGCGCCGACTCGTGCCTGGACAAGGCGATGGACGAGGTCGCCGGATTCCTCCAGGCCGCCTCCCGGGAGGCCAGGCGTGACCCCGCCGCGGTCGAGGCCGGGGCGCGCTGGATGGTCGAGCGGCTGGCCGTGGTCTTCCAGGCGGCGCTGCTCCTGCGGCACTCGCCCAGGGAGGTCGCCTCGACCTTCCTGGCCACCCGGGTGGCCGGCGGCGGCGGCGCCCTGTTCGGCACGCTTCCGGTGGGCCGCAGGACGACGAACGCGATCGTCGAGCGTTGCGTGCCGGACCTCGACATGGTGACGTAGGTCACAGCGGGAGGCCCGGCGACGCGCCGGGGTGCGAGTAGCCAGGCGAGCCGCGGACGAACCCGCCAGAATGCCCAGCACCGACACACCACCTCGACCGACGGGATGATCTGTGGAGATCTGGCCGGGAAGCCCCTACCCGCTGGGGGCCACCTACGACGGCGCGGGCACGAATTTCGCGCTGTTCTCGGAGGTCGCCGAGAGCGTGGACCTGTGCCTGATCGACCCGGACGGCGGCGAGCAGCGGATCGGGCTGACCGAGATCGACGGCTTCGTCTGGCACGCCTACCTGCCGGGCGTCGGGCCCGGTCAGCGTTACGGGTTCCGGGTGCACGGCCCGTACGAGCCGCCGGCCGGCATCCGCTGCAACCCGGCCAAGATGCTGCTGGACCCCTACGCCAAGGCGATCGAGGGCCAGGTGGACGACGACGAGTCGCTGTTCGCCTACCGCTTCGACGACCCGACCAGGCTGAACTACAGCGACAGCCTGGGCCACACGATGCTGTCGGTGGTCGTCAACCCGTTCTTCGACTGGGCCAGCGACCGTGCGCCGCGCCGTCCCTACCACGAGACGGTGATCTACGAGGCGCACGTCAAGGGCCTCACGATGACCCACCCCGCAGTGCCCACCGAGATCCGGGGCAGCTACGCGGCGATCGCCCACCCCTCGGTGATGGAGCACCTGACCGCGCTCGGCGTCACGGCGCTGGAGCTGATGCCGGTGCACCAGTTCGTCCAGGACACCACGCTGCAGGCCAAGGGGCTGGCCAACTACTGGGGTTACAACACGATCGGCTTCTTCGCCCCGCACAACGCCTACGCCTCCTCCGGCCAGCGCGGCGAGCAGGTGCAGGAGTTCAAGGCGATGGTCATGGCGCTGCACGAGGCGGGGATCGAGGTGATCCTCGACGTCGTCTACAACCACACCGCCGAGGGCAACCACCTGGGCCCGACGCTGTGCTTCCGGGGGATCGACAACGCCGCCTACTACCGGCTGGTGGACTCCGACCGGAGTCACTACTACGACACCACCGGCACCGGCAACAGCCTGCTGATGCGCCACCCGCACGTGCTGCAGCTGATCATGGATTCGCTGCGGTACTGGGTGCTGGAGATGCACGTCGACGGGTTCCGCTTCGACCTGGCCGCCACGCTGGCGCGGCAGTTCCACGAGGTCGACCGGCTGTCGGCGTTCTTCGACATCGTCCAGCAGGACCCCGTGATCTCCCAGGTGAAGCTGATCGCCGAGCCCTGGGACGTCGGGGACGGTGGGTACCAGGTCGGCAACTTCCCCCCGCTGTGGACGGAGTGGAACGGCAAGTACCGGGACACCGTCCGCGACTTCTGGCGCGGCGAGCCGTCCACCCTGGGCGAGTTCGCCTCCCGGCTGACCGGCTCCTCCGACCTGTACCAGGACGACGGCCGGCACCCGATGGCCAGCATCAACTTCGTCACCGCGCACGACGGGTTCACGCTGCGGGATCTGGTCTCCTACAACGAGAAGCACAACGAGGCCAACGGCGAACACAACGCCGACGGGGAGAGCCACAACCGCTCGTGGAACTGCGGTGCGGAGGGCGAGACCGAGGACGAGTCCGTGCTGAGCCTGCGGGCCCGGCAGCAGCGCAACTTCCTGGCCACGCTGATGTTCTCCCAGGGCGTGCCGATGATCCTGCACGGCGACGAGATGGGGCGCAGCCAGCGGGGGAACAACAACGTCTACTGCCAGGACAACGAGCTGTCCTGGGTCGACTGGGACCTGCAGCCCTGGCAGAAGGAGCTGCTCGGCTTCACCCGCCGGATGGTCGCGCTGCGCCGCGAGCATCCGGTCTTCCGCCGGCGCCGGTTCTTCGCCGGGGCGCCCGAGCTGGGCGGTCAGTCCGACGTCGGCGACATCGCGTGGTTCAACCCCGGCGGCACCCCGATGACCATGCAGGACTGGCAGAACTGGAACGCCCGCGCGGTGATGGTCTTCCTCAACGGCGATCGCGTGTTCGCGCCCGACCCCCGCGGGCGGAGGGTGGTCGACGACTCCTTCCTCGTGCTGTTCAACGCCCACCACGAGGACCTCGAGTTCACCCTGCCCCCGGCGGACTACGGGGCCTGGTGGGGCGTGGTGCTCGAC
>JBKPQU010000259.1:0-7637 GCA_046734255.1 Actinomycetota bacterium | reverse complement strand
GGGGCAGCCGGGCTCGACCCCGCCGGACCAGCGGTCGGTGGGCCGCCCGGGGCGGGCGAAGCCGGCCGACCCCGTGATCCGGACCGAGCGGGAGGCGCTGGAGTGCATCCTGCAGGTCCCGCACCTGCTGCCGGCGGCGGAGGTCGACGCGCTGGCACCGGAGGCGTTCACGCTGCCCGCCCACCGGGCGATCTTCGACGCCGTCCGTGCGAGCGGCGGAGTCGCGGCCGCCGCGGGCATGGGCTCGGCCGCCTGGGTCCGTCAGGTCCGGGAGCAGGCGCCGGAGGCGCTGGGCGGGCTGGTCAGCGAGCTGTCCGTGGCCCCGCTGCCGGAGGACCGCGACGACCGGCTGGCCGGGTACGCGACCGCCGTCGTGCTGCGGATGGCCGAGCTGGCGGAGGCGTCACGGATCATCGACCTGAGGGCCCGGGTCCAGCGACTGTCCGCCGAGGAGGACGGCTACCAGGAGGCGTTCGCGGAGTTGCTGGCCGCCGAGACCAGGCGCCGGTCGCTGCGCGAAAGGATCACAGGCGGTTGACCGGTGAAGGCATAGGGTGTCCAGATGGGCCGGATTCTCCGGATGCGGGCCTCGCGGGCGGTGCCCTCGGAGGTGACCACGGCCCTGGGACTGACCCGGGCGGACCGGATCCTGGCATGGTCGCCGCTGGTCGGCGGGGGCGCGGCGGTGGCCACGGTGGACGGGCTGCGGGTGCTCACCCCGCGCGGTACGCCGGTCGTCGGCTCCTGGGTGGAGGTCGACCACGCGGCCTGGGACGCCGACTCGCGGACGGTGGCCGTGTGGTGGACGGGCAAGCGGGTCGCCACGCCGCTTGAGGTCGAGGACGACTCGCGGCTGCCGGAGGTGATCCGGGAGCGCGTGCAGGCCTCGGTGCTGCTGACCGGGACCGTGGAGGTGCCCGGCGGGCGTCAGGTCCGGGTCGCGCTGCGCCGGAGTCACGACGGCACGGTGAGCGCCCAGGCGTTACCACCACCCGGCGTCCGGCTGGACGAGCCCGGGGTGGCCGAGCGGGTGTCGGCTGCGGTGGCCGAGCTGCGCGCCGAGGCGGGGATCGACGTCGAGCCGGGCACACTCTCGCTCCGCGAGCGTTGAACATGATTTGGTACGCTGCGACGCGCCGATCCCGCGTAGCTCAATCGGCAGAGCGTCCGGCTGTTAACCGGCAGGTTGATGGTTCGAGTCCATCCGCGGGAGCACGAGGGGAAGTCAGATGGCCACACCGAGCCCCGGCTACTCGATCACCCTTCGGGTGGAGACACCCGCCATGGCAGGCTCGACCGGCGACCTGACCGCGGCGATCGACGAGGCCGGTGGGGTGCTCACCGCGCTGGACGTGGTGGAGTCCCACCACGACCGCGTGGTGGTGGACGTGTCCTGCGACACCACCGACGCCGACCACGCGGAGTCGATCACCGAGGCGGTCGCGGCGATCCCGGGGATGAAGGTGCGCAAGGTGTCCGACCGCACCTTCCTCATCCATCTCGGCGGCAAGCTCGAGGTGGTCTCCAAGGTGCAGCTGAAGCACCGCGACGACCTGTCCCGCGCGTACACCCCCGGCGTGGCCAGGATCTGCCTGGCGATCGCCAAGAACCCCGACGATGCGCGCCGCCTGACGATCAAGCGGAACACCGTGGCCGTGGTCACCGACGGCTCGGCGATCCTCGGGCTCGGCAACCTCGGGCCCGCCGCGGCGCTGCCGGTGATGGAGGGCAAGGCCGCGCTGTTCAAGCGGTTCGCCGGGGTGGACGCGTGGCCGGTGTGCCTGGACACGCAGGACACCGACGAGATCGTGATGATCGTCAAGGCGATCGCGCCGGTGTACGGCGGGATCAACCTGGAGGACATCGCGGCGCCGCGATGCTTCGAGATCGAGCAACGGCTGCGCGAGATGCTCGACATCCCGGTCTTCCACGACGACCAGCACGGGACGGCGATCGTGGTCCTGGCCGCGCTGACCAACGCTCTGCGAGTGGTCGACAAGAAGCTGGACGCCGTCAAGATCGTGGTGTCCGGTGCCGGGGCGGCCGGTCACGCGATCATCCGACTGCTGCTCGCCGAGGGCGCCCGCGACGTCGTCGCCTTCGACAGCAAGGGGGCGGTGCACCGGGCCCGCGAGGGGATGGACGAGTTCCGGGCCTGGATCGCCGCCAACACCAACGCCGCGGGGTTCACCGGTTCGCTGCGCGAGGGCGTGGCCGGGGCGGACGTGTTCATCGGGGTGTCCGCGCCGGACCTGCTCACCGGCGACGACGTGGCGACGATGGCCGACGGCGCGATCGTCTTCGCGCTGGCCAACCCGGATCCCGAGGTCCACCCGCACGCCGCCCAGAAGCACGCGGCGGTGGTGGCGACCGGGCGCAGCGACTTCCCGAACCAGATCAACAACGTGCTCGCCTTCCCCGGCTTCTTCCGGGGCATGCTGGACGCCGGCGCGCACGACATCACCGACGACATGCTGGTCGCCGCCGCGACCGCGATCGCGAACGTCGTCGGCGCCGAGCGGCTCAACCCCAGCTACATCGTGCCCAGCGTGTTCGACCCGGCCGTGGCCCCGGCAGTGGCCGCAGCGGTCAAGGCCGCCGCGGCGCCCGTGGCCAGCCCACCCGGCGACCACTGACCGGTTGACCGGTCCGGGGGCGAGGGATCACGGGCCGAGCAGCAGGGCCGCGCGCGTGTTCGCGGCGGTGTCCTCGATCCCCACGAAGCCCTCGAAGGGGTTGAGGGTGTCCTCGCCGTAGTCGACGTCCGGGTCGTCCGCTGTGCCGCCCACGCCGTCCGGCCCGACGCCGAACAGCACCGGGAAGTTGCCGCCCGCATCCATGAGGTTGGCGACGTCGTTGAACTGGTCGACGTGCCAGCTGCCGAGGAAGTGGCCGGCCTCGTGGGAGGCGATGTTGCCCAGCGCGGTGCCGACGAACAGCAACCGGTCGCTCGCGGGGGTGAGGTAGGCGTTGAACGACGCCGGGTCGCTCGACGGACCGGAGATGATGTCGAGCAGGATCAGCGCCGACTCCGCCGTGCTGAAGTTGCCCGGGTCGATCGACTGGGAGATGCCGATCGTGTTGATGCCGGACTCCTCCACGGTGCCACCGATGATCAGCCGGCTGACTTCTGGTTGGCCGAAGGGGTCGGGGTCGTCGCGGCTGTTCAGGATCCGGATGCGTATCCCCTGACCGGCGAAGTCCTGCTCGAGGTTCTCGGTCACCGTGGCGATGACGCGGTCGATGAGGGCGTCCTCGTCCGCCGCGGTCAGCCCCCAGCGACCGAGGAAGCCACTCAGCGGTGACAGCGTCCGAACTCCAGGCCCCCCGAAGGCGGCTGTGTTGACCTGGGCGCCGTCGAAGTCCAGGAAGATCGTCTGGGTGACGTTGCGCGCGGCCGGGCCGGGCCGGAAGCCCTGCAGGGTGATGTCGTAGTCGCCGGGAACGCCCTGCACCTCGACGTAGTAGTTGCCGGCCTCGTCGGCGACGTGCGCGAGAACGGCGTTGCCGCCGCCGGGCAGCGGCGTCGTCGCGGGGTAGATGGCGGACAGGTCCTGCCCGGAGCCGATCACCTGGCGCTGCGCCGGGTCGAAGACACGCAACACCGTGCCGCTGCCGGTGACCGACGCGCCGATGACGTCGCCCGCCTGGAGGTTCACGCTGTAGACGTCGATGTCCTCGACGTCCAGGCCCACGGTCAGGTTGTAGGCGCCCTCACTGCCGACGCCGCTGCCGCTGCCCGAGTCGAACGGGTCCCCGGGGACGAGGTCGTGGCCGAACCCGTGCACGGAGACGTAGTAGTCGCCGCTCGCCGGGAGCGTGACGCTGATGAAGCTGTCGACGGGATCGTCGCCCTGGAAGCCGTCGTCGTTGATGGCGATGGGGTTGCCGGCGGCGTCCCAGACGACGGCGACGCTGTCCAGGTTCGACCCGGGAGTGTCGACGTCGACCAGCAGTCGCTGGCCGGCGGTCGCCCCGCTGACGAGGTAGAAGTCGAAGTCTCCGGTGGCGTCGCCGGCCGAGCCGTGCGGTCCGTCGCCGATCGTGCCGACGACGCGCGACCGCGATCCCGAGCCGGCCAGGAGCAGGTCCCCGGCCAGTGGAATCGCGCCGTTGTCCTCGGGTGCGGGAGCGACCGCCAGCGGGGCGGGTGGGGGAGCCAGCGTGCCGAGGATGCGCGCCGAGGACGCTGCGCCCGCGGCGGTCCCGAACTCCGGGATCGCCTGGGCCGTGTCGGGGGAGTCGTTGCCACCGAGGAGCGCGTCCGGCTCCTGCTCGTCGACCAGGATGGGCGTTGCCTGCGCGCCCACCGCGAGCGCCCGGGCGGCCGCTCGCCGCTTCCCGGCCGCGGCCATGACCTCGTGCCAGTGGGCGTAGTCCACCTTGGTCGGGTCGGGCACCAGCGCGAGGTTCGGGTTGACGCCGCGAGAAGCGCTCAGCGCGCTCACCTTCCCGGCGGTGAGCTGTTTCGGGACCGTCTGCAGGCCCCATCGCTCGGCGACCTGACGCTGCACGTCGGAGAGGGCCGCGGCCTGTGCGTGCGGTGTGGTGAGGGCTGCCAGAGCCACAGCGACGGATGCCGCGACAGTTACTGCCATTCCCTGACGAAACCCGTTGCGGCGAGACAGCACGGCATCCTCCTCGGGAGGGTCGAGGCGGCACGATCCTCCCTGACGGGTCAGGAGGGGTCAAGACATCAGGCAAACGGCCGAAAAGGTGCAGAACCGGCGGCAAGATTTCCGCCCTGCAGCCGGTAGGGTTCCGACGTCGGCCCGCTGAGGCCAGCGTTCGCATCGGGGCGGTAGCTCAGCCGGTCAGAGCAGCGGACTCATAATCCGCCGGTCGTGGGTTCGAGTCCCACCCGCCCCACTCTTCCGCCCACCTCGGGCCGTCGGAATCCCTTTATCCACAGGGGTTTTCGGGGTGTCCGGATTGTCGGTGGTGGCCTTTAGCGTGGTGGTCGTGGTGATGGGGGATGCGGCTGCCGGGCATGTGGTGCCTCGCGCGTTGGCGCGGATCCGGGCGAGTGTCGAGACGGCGTTGGCGGCGCCGACCTGGAGTCTGTCGGATGCCGAGGCGCGGCAGACGGTGGCCGATGCGTATGCGGTGGTGGCGGCGGCCGATGCGCTGTTGCTGAAGGTGGTCCGGGACCTGGATGGGCGGCCGGAGGCGGTGCCGGGTGCCCGTCCGGGCACGACGGCGGCGACGTTTCTGGTGCACGCGTGTCGGGTCTCACCCGGGCAGGCGCACCGGGATGTCGCCGCGGCGCACGCCCTCGACCCCGACGGTGGGGAACTGCGCCAGTTGGGTGCGGCGCTGGCGGCCGGGGAGGTGAGCCGGGCGCATGTGGATGTGGCTGTCAGAGCGATGAACCGGATCCCCGGCCACCTGACCCGAGTCGTGGACGAAGAAGGGGTGTCGGGCGCCGAGCGGGTGGATGCGTTCTTGACCGAGCAGTCCAAGGTCCTGCCCCCGTATGGGGCCTGTCAAGATTTCTGTGTAAGTTGATCAATGGGTGGGTTAGGTGAGGTGGGGCTCGAGGCGGTCAGGGTAGGTCAGGGCGAGGGTGCCGAGGGCGGCTTTCCAGCCGTGGACGGTGCCACCTTCGACCAGCCGGCCGGGGGCTTTTCGACTGTTGCGGGGCAGGCCTTTCTCCTTGGCGCGGGCGCGGGCTCGCTTGTCTTCGATGTCGCGGATGGCCAGCCAGAGCAGTTTGATCACCGCGTCGTCGTTGGGGAAGTGCCCGCGATTCTTGATGATCTTCCGGAGTTGATAGTTCAGCGATTCCTGCGCGTTCGTCGTGTAGATGATCTTCCTGAGCTCGGGTGGGAAGGCCAGGAACGGGATGAAGCGGTCCCAGGCATTCCGCCAGGTCATCACCGCCGCCGGGTAGCGTCGGCCCAGGTCGGATTGTTCGAAGGCGGTCAGCTCCAGCTCGGCGGCCTCGGCGGTGGCGGCGGTGTAGATCGGGCGCAGCGCGGCGGCGACCTTCTTCCGGTCGGCGTAGGAGACGAACCGCATCGCCGCGCGGATCAGGTGCACCGTGCAGGTCTGCACGACCGCGGCCGGCCAGGTCGCCTCGATCGCTTCGGGGAAGCCGGTCAGCCCGTCGCAGCAGACGATCAGCACGTCGCGGATCCCGCGGTTGCGTAGCTCGGCGCAGACCCCGGCCCAGAACTTCGCGCCCTCGGCGGCCTGCACCCAGATCCCCAGCACGTGCTTGACCCCGTCCAGGTCCACCCCGACGGCCAGGTGCGCGGCCCGGTTCTTCACCGCATGCCCCTCGCGGACCTTCACCACCAGCGCGTCCAGGTAGATGATCGGGTAGATCTCCTCCAGCGGGCGGGACTGCCAGGCCTTGACCTCTTCCAGCACGGCGTCGGTGATGTTGGAGATGGTCTCGTGGGACAGGTCGGTGCCGATCGTGCGGGCCAGGTGATGCTGGATGTCCCGCACGGTCATCCCGCCGGCATACAACGAGATGATCATCTCGTCCAGGCCGCCGGCGCGGCGGGCGCCCTTGGCCACCAGCCGCGGCTCGAAGGAGCCGGCCCGGTCCCTCGGCACGTCCAGCGGCACCTGCCCGACCTCGGTGGCAATCGTCTTCGGACTGCTCCCGTTGCGGGAATTCGGGCTGCCCCGCCCGGCCGGATCACCCTTCTCATACCCCAGGTGATCGGTCAGCTCGGCCGCCAACCCGCGCTCCAACACCTCCTTGATCATCTCCGGGAGGAAGCCCCCGGCGCCGGTCAGCGCCAACCCGCCGGAATCCACCTCCGCCATCAAATGATCAAGCAGGCCGGCCTCGATCATCTGGTTCACCGCAGCACGAGCCGGCGAAACCCCCGGCCCCGCCCACGAACCATCAGCACTGTCGGTCAAGGTCACGTGCGCACTCCTACAAGAGGATCACTTACACAGACCATCTGACACGCCCTTCCTGACCGAGCAGTCCAGGATCCTGCCCCCGTACGCGACCGACCGGCTGGCGAGGCAGCTGCTGGCCACCCTGGACCCGGACGGGTCCGACCGGTTCGACCCGGCCGCGTTCGAGCGGCGCGGCCTGCACTGCGTCGTGGACGCCACCGGGATGCTGGTCGGCCGGTTCCAACTCGACCCGGCCGCCGCCGCGAGCGTGAAGGCCGCCCTCGACCACTACGCCGCCCCCGGCCCGCAGACCCTCTCGGAGACCGAGGACGGGCAACAGACCCTGCTCGGCGACGACCGGACCCGGCCCCAGCGCTACGCCGACGCGCTGACCGCGATCGCCCGCCACGCCCTCACCAACACCCCGAGCTCAGCCGGTGAACCGGCGCACGTGCTGGTGGTGGCCACCCCCGACCAACTCACCGACGCCACCACCCGACACACGAAAGCCACGGGGGCGGGCTGGGCGCAGTGCGTGCAGACCGGCCCGATCAGCCCCGGCACCCTCGGACGACTGTCCTGCGATGCGATCCTGTCCCGGGTGCTGCTCGCCCCCAACGGCGCCGTCCTGAACCTGGGACGTGCCACCCGGCTGGCCTCCGGCGCGCAACGCCGGGCGCTGGCCGCCCGAGACCGCGGCTGCGTGATCCCCGGATGCACCGCCACCCCCGGAATGTGCGAGGCCCACCACGTGACCTGGTTCCGGCACG